>CAZVYV010000661.1:0-1920 GCA_964630985.1 uncultured Occallatibacter sp. | reverse complement strand
CCAATCGCACAAAAAGAAACGCCCGCTTGGGGGAGCGGGCGTTAAGTCTGGGAGGCTGTTTCGGAGGAAACGAGACGAAGCATACGCGCGAGTTGACGGTTTGGCAAGCGGCGATTAAGTTGGCCATCCTTTTCCAAGAAAGGCCAACACATGCAAGAGACCGCGATTGCTTACAACTTGAAAAGCGCCGCTCGCGCGACGGGCATTTCAGCGAGGACGCTTCGGCGGCGCATCGCGGAAGGGCAGTTGAGAGCCCGGCGGGTCGGCGGCCTCCTTATTATCGAAGTGAAAGAGCTCGAACGATTTATCGAGCGCGCCCCCGACGCCCGGGCTGTTGAAACATCCGCCGCTTGACCCTCGCACTCATAATCGGGGGCCATCATGGCGACCGTTCACGAATTCCCCGCTGGAAGACCGCAGACCGGCGAGCCGAACCCATTCCGCGAACTGTGGAACCTCGGCTATAAAAGCCTCATTCCCATTATCCCGCCGAAATCGCCAATCAGCGATAGATCCTCAATCGCCAAGCGTCTCGCCGTTGGCGACGACGCGCGCGGCAAGGTTCCTGGCGTCAAAGGGGGCGACGGCGCTTGGCGCGGCTTCGACTGGCTGGCGCACCAAACGGACGAAACCGACTGCGACCGATGGCACAGGATGCGGGCGGGCGTCGGCGTCAAGACAGGCGACGGGCTCATGGCGATCGACGCCGACGTGTTTGGCGACGAGCACGCGGCTATCGTGCGCGCCGAGGCCGAACGGCGATTCGGGGTGCTGCCGACACGAATCGGACGAGCGCCAAAAGCGATCTATGTCGCCCGGGTCGATGGGCCTCTTGCTTATTGCCGGGTCGAATTTGGCGACCTCGGCCCGAAAGGGACGCGCCAGCAACGCGTCGAGATCCTGACGGAAGGCAAGCAGTTCGTCGCTTGGGGCGTCCACCCGGGAACAAACGCCCCCTATCGCTGGACGCAGCGGCTCTTGCCGCTCGAGGAATTGCCGATTTTGCCGGCGAGCGCCGTGGTCGAGTTTCTCGACGCGCTGCGCGGGCTGCTGCCAAACACGGGGCCGCTTGTGCGCGAGGGCGGCGCGGCCGTCGAGATCGACCAAGCGGGGCTCGCCGGCGCGCTCGACGTCGTCGGCGCGGCCGTGCGCGCGCTGCCGAATAGCGCTGAGCGTTTCGCGACGCGCGAGAGCTATCTTTCGGTCGGGTACGCGATCAAGGCCGCGCTGCCGGACGATCAAGAGGCCGCGTTTTCGCTGTTCTCGGATTGGTGCGACCGCTGGACAGGCGGCCGTAACGAGCCGGAAGTGGTTCAAGCGGACTGGTCGCGGATGAAAGGGCCGTTTCGGCGCGGGGCGGAATTTATCTACCGTCTGGCCGAGGATGAGTCGGGAGGCGCGTTTTCGCGCGCGGCGGTTTGGTTCGAGCCAGTGGCCGAGCCGGAGCCGTCGATCTTCGGCGAACATGTGTTTGGCGAGCCGGCGCCGGAGCAAGAATACCGCGGCATTCGCGCGACGCCCTACACCTTCCCCGAGCCATCGAAGATACCCAAGCGCGAGACGCTTTACGGCGGCCATTATGTCCGGCAATTCGTATCTACGACCGTCGCGCCATCCAAGGTCGGAAAATCATCGCTGGAAATTTGCGAAGCTCTGGCGATGGCCTCCGGTAAGCCCCTGCTTGGCGTTCAGCCGGCGGGTCAATTTAGGGTCTGGTTGTGGAACGGTGAAGACCCGATCGAGGAGCTTCAGCGTCGGGTGGCCGCTTGCATGATGCACTACGGTCTTACACGCGAGGATGTGGGGGATAGGCTGTTTATCGACACAGGCCGAGCCATGCCGATCGTGATCGCGACCGCGGCGCGCGACGGGGCTCGGATCGCGGAGCCGGTCGTGGGGGGGGGGGGGCCGACGGTCGCG
>CAZVYV010000660.1:0-1921 GCA_964630985.1 uncultured Occallatibacter sp. | reverse complement strand
CTTTTCCGCCGGATGGAGCGGCCATCGATCCGGAAATCAAGCGGCTTGCCCGCGCCCTGAAGAAGGCGGACGACGAAGCCTATGCCGCCCACCTGGATGCTGAGGAGACATTCGACAAAGCCGATAGATGGTTAAGCACCGCGAAGGCTCGCGAGGGAGCTCGCAAGGCAATCCTGTCATGGGAGCTCTACGAGAAAGCGATTCTGAAATCCGAGCAGTGTGCCTCTCCGGCCAACTCGCGCCGCGTATCGAAATAGCGCCGGCGCGAATCGGCCAGTCCAAAAGGAGTTCACGGTTTCGAACTCAGCGCTTGCCCCAGGCGCTGAAGCGCGTCCGCGCTTTGCGGCACGCGTGCGCCAAACATCTGAAAATCGTGATTCATTCCATCCCAGGAATCCAGCGTCACATCCGCGCCTTCCCGTTTGGCGCGAACGGCGAATGCCTCAATGCTGTCGTAGAGAATTTCGGCACGGCCAGCCTGTATATAAATAGGAGCAAGGCCCCGCAGGTCGGCGTAAAAAGGCGAGACGTACGGATTGCGGTATTGCGCGGGAGAGCAATACCAGTCTGCCCACTTCAGCAGCATGTCGCGATTGATCCAGTCGAATTCTTCGTTGTCGACAAGGCTGGTGCGGCACCCCTCGATGACCGCTGCTGCCTCGAAGTCGGTCGGTGGCGAAAGCGCAACCGCCAGCTTCGGCATGGGAAGTCCTCTGTCGCGCGCCACCAGCAGTGTAGCCAAAGCCATGTTTCCGCCGGCTGAATCGCCGGCGATGACAACATCGTTGGGATCTGCACCCTCATCCAGCAACCATTGATAAGCATTTTGCGCGTCTTCGAGTTGAGCGGGGAAACGGTGCTCCGGTGTCAGGCGGTAATCGAGGGCGAATGTTCTCGACCGCGCTGCCAGAGTGACCATGGCGATCAGGTTGGCGTGGGCCTTGGGATAATATGCAAATCCTCCGCCGTGAAGGTACAAAAGGGTTGTGCCGGGCGCGGTGCCGTTTGCCACAAACCAGCTTCCGCCAAAATTCTCACCCCGATAAGGCGTGATGCGCACTTGCGAAAGCACCGAAGAATGAATGACGAGCGAATCCAGATACCTCCGCGATTGCTCGATGTCGCTCATGGCGAAGCCGGCCGCCAGTTGATTCCGCAGGACCTGCGTGCTCAATTCCATGGTCCAGTTCCAGTCGGGCCGGCGCGGTCCGTTGCGTAAGCGGTGCAAGCATGCCTGTGCGACCGCACAACCTGAACGCGCCGCGGATCGCGCTACGTTCCGCGCCGAACCATTAAGCTCCAGGCTTGAAGACATAGGAAGATCGTACCTCCCAGCGCCGCGCGCGAGAAGTCCGTCTCGTCGCGCTTAGCAGGTATCAGCGGTGAAGCAGCCACTTCAGCATCATGTCGGCTATGCGCCCGAAGGGCGGACGCAATAACACTGTGCTGTTGAGCCGGTGCTGCACGAACACGCCCTTGCGATGCGAGAACGTCTGAAATCCGAATTCGCCGTGATAGGCGCCGATGCCGGATGCGCCCACTCCGCCAAACGGAAGGCCGTTGACGACGATGTGCATCAGCGTGTTGTTGATCGAGACACCCCCGGCCACGGTCTTGCGCAACACTTCGTCGCGCTCTCCTTTTTCATCGCCGAAGTAATAGAGCGCGAGCGGACGCGGACGCCGGGTTATGTAATCGATGGCTTCCCCAATCCGCCGATAGGTCTTGACCGGCATCACCGGACCGAAGACTTCGTCGCGCATCAGCGCCATCTCATCATCCGGCGCAATGACGAGCGTCGGCGGAATCTTGCGATCGGCGGGCAGAAATTCTTCCCGCGCCGGGTTGAACTCGATCACCCGTGCGCCCTTCTTCTTTGCCTCATCGATCATCTGCGTGAGGCGCTGGTAATGCCGCTCAT
>CAZVYV010000659.1:0-1925 GCA_964630985.1 uncultured Occallatibacter sp. | reverse complement strand
CGGGCAAGTGGGCGTTCTTCGATTTCGACTCGCCCGACAAGAACGGCACATTGATTCCGCAGGGCGCGCCCTGCTATAGCTGCCACGCGGCACACGCAGCCGTCGACACCACTTTCGTGCAGTTTTACCCTACACTGCTGCCGATTGCCGAGGCGCAGAAGACATTGAGCCCTGCGTATTTGAAGGAAGAGGCAGCAGCGGCACTGGTCAAGTAATTTAAGTTAATGCCGGACCACGAAATACTTTCCAGAATGCAAGAAAAGCCTTGAGCCGCACCACCTGGAAGAAATCGTTGGCAACCAGATAGAAGACAACTGAAGCGGCAGACACCATGCGTAATGCGCTGCTGCCCAGCTCGTCGCTGAACGGCAGCGGCGCGGCCGAGAACACCATGGCCAGCACAATCAGGGCAAGTTTCACGATGCCCAGCACCAGGTTGATTTCGATGAGCTTGCCGGTAAATGGCTTTCCCAGCCTCAGACTTTCTCGCAGCGCGGAACCTGTGGAACGCCTTTCAAGCTGCACCAGCAGAGGCGCAATTGAAAATGGCCAACTGCAGAGCGCAAACGCCGTGAAGAATCCAAGTGAGAGAAAGATCGCCCAGATGAAGTAGCCAATCAGATCCGGCTCGCCAGTCACATCGATATGGATAGCGGCGACCCATTGCATCGAGCGCAGCCACCCCCAAACAACAAGAGCGAACAGGCCAAGCCACCCGCCTTGTGTCACCATCATCGTGAAGGGCCGAAAGCGCATCCGCACGTCTATGCGCCAAAGCAGAAGCCCGCGCCCCGCGCCCGAAAGCGCAATCCAGAGCACCGCGGCCCCGGGCAGCAGCCAACGCATCACGCTCAAAATATGCGGTTCGTAAAAAAAGATCCCATGCGAGATTTGTGTTGCTGCTAACCAGGGATTCTGCGTATCCAGCGAGTCGAGGCCCGAGGACTCGAGCGGATACGCCGCAAGAATCTGCTGCGCTTGTCGCCAACAGACGAGCAGAAACGGAACGCCGAAGAGCCAGCGCCAGCCCACCTCAATCGCGATGAGCGACGGGCGACGAAAAACCTCGCCCATGTGCTCCACGAGCAATTGCGTTCCGCGCACCGTCCGCGTCACGTCAGGCTCCGCCATAGCGCCCGACCTCACTTGACAGTCTCATTTAACGACCAGGTTGACGGCCCTGCCGGGAACGACGATGACCTTCACAATGTTCTTGCCCGAAGTACGGACGCGCACCTTTTCGTCGGCGAGCGCCGCGGTCTCGATGGTTTTTGCATCGGCGCCAGCGGCCACGCGCACCACCGTCGTCAGCTTGCCGTTGATCTGCACCGGAATCTCGATTTCGTCTTCTTTGGCCAACCCCGAATCGCTCTTCGGCCACGGCGCGCGGAGAATACTTCCTTCTCCGCCGAGCTGATCCCACAGTTCTGCCGCCAGAAAAGGCGCAAATGGCGCCAGTAGCAGAACCAGCGTTTGCAACAATTCGCGCACCACCGGCGCAGGAACCTCGCCCGCCGTCAGTTGCGCGTCCGCGTCCTGCAACTCGTTCACCAACTCCATGATTGCCGACACGCACGTGTTGAAGTGCCAGCGGCCTTCAAAATCGAGCGTGATTTTGGCAATGGTCTGGTGCAGTTTGCGCAGCAGCTTGTGCGAAGGCCCCAAAAAAACGCTTACCGTCGCAGCCAATACCTCCAAATCCTGCATGCCCGCAACGCTTTTCGTTTGCGGCGCGTGCTTTGTCACCAGCCGCCACACCCGCCCTAGAAACCGGCTCACGCCGGCCACGCCGTCTTCCTGCCAATCGAGGTCGCGGTCGGGCGGGGCGGCGAACAATGCGTACATGCGCGTGGCATCGGCGCCGTAGCGAGCCACCATGTCGTCGGGCGAAACCACGTTGCCCTTCGACTTCGACATCTTGGCGC
>CAZVYV010000658.1:0-1925 GCA_964630985.1 uncultured Occallatibacter sp. | reverse complement strand
GACGGCCGGAAGACCGGCACATGATTGTTCGCGTCGCCGGCCCGGGATCGATGCTTGGCCTTTACGCGGTGCTGTCGCATGGCGTTTACGAAGTTTCAGCCGAGTCTTTGACGCCTGCCCAACTACGGCCGGTGGAGCGGGAGCGGTTCCTGAGCTTCCTGCGGAATCACAAAGAGGCGCAACTCCGCACCGTGCAATGCATTTGCCAGGAGTACCGCTTCGCGTTGCAGGATGCATGCCGCATCGCACTCGCTGAGACTGTGGCCGCGCGACTGGCACGACTGCTGCTGGAGCTTGCGCATCAGATTGGCGAACATAGCGAAGCCGGAGAATTCCGGTTTCCGCTGCTGCTGACGCACGAGGAGCTGGCCTCAATGACGTGCACCACGCGCGAGACCGTCACCCGCACGCTCGGCCAGTTCCGCAAGGATCGCTGGATCTCGATTGAAGACTCCAATGTGACGATTCACCAGCCCGACCGCTTGCAAGGCCTACTGTAAGAGGCGCCCGCAGGCTGGGTTTTTCGCTCCCGTGCGCCCCGGTTGCCGAGCCCCAGGAGCTATGATTCTTGGTGGAACGTTGTTTTTAGAGCGGTTCCACAATTCACGTGCCCCCTTCGAGGTCGTGCAGGGTGGCTTTTTCTTGGCGAAAAAGCCACTTGGCGGCTGCGAATTCGGGTAAAGCAATTGTGGAACCGCTGTAAGGTTGGAGTTAGAGCTACGCATGAATCGCTTTCTTTTGCCCCTTTTTGCAGTTCTTCTATCGTGCTGTATCGCAGCCGCCCAAAGTCCCACTCCCGATCCAGCGTCTGTTCCGCCGGGTGACAAGCCGGGGGTAACTGAAACGATCAGTCCCGAGATCCTGGAATTCCAGAAGATCGAAGACAGCTGGTCTGACGCCGTGAACCGGCGCGACCAGTACAGCCTGGAGTTAGTGCTTTCGCCGCTGTATGTCGATGTCTCTGCAAGCGGGGACGTGACGACGCGCAACCAACAGGTGGCGCTGGTGATTACAGGCGACGACAAGACACTCTATCTGACGCAGAAAGTCATCACCGTGCGCATGCTCGGGGATATTGCCGTGGCGAATGGCACCTACAGCTTGCACCATAAAGTTGGATCAGGCCAGGTGGACGAAAAGGGCATCTTTACACAAGTGTTCGAGCGAGTGCACGGCGGCTGGCTCTGCATCAATTCGCAGCGCACGCTGCTGCGGCAGGATGCAAGTTCGAAGAAAAGGGAGTCCGCGCCGGAGACGCCGTTCCATTTGCCGAACCCGTTCTCCAGGGGCGACAAGGGGCCGCAGTAGCGGCTACGCAAACCGGAAAACTCCAGCGTCCACTGAATCGAGCGGATTTTTGCGTTCTTTAGAGCGCGGCCATCGCCTCGGCCTGGCTTGGGAAGAGGCGCGCGTACTTGGTGATGCCGACCATGGTGAAAACCTTGGTGAAGTGGGCGGAGAGGCCGTAGATGCACACGCTTTGCCCGGAATGCGCGGCTTGAATCAGTAATTGGATGATGAGGGCGATTCCGCTGGAGTTAATGTAATCAACTTTCGTGAAGTCCAGCAGGATGAGCTTGGTCGTGTCCCTGGGCAGCGCTTCGTAGGCGCCGAGGACAGCGTCTTTCGAGGTGCTGGCGATGTCGCCCTCATAACGGAGGACGGCTACCGGATAGCCGGTGGGGGACTTGATCTGGTCAACGTGCGTTTTGGTCTCGCTCTCCACTTGTCGATGGCCTCCGCGTTCATTTGGGGTGCTGCTTTAGTTTATTCCGCCTCTTTGTTCAGTTTAATGACAAGCCGGACATAGCTGCTTTTGCCATCGGAACCGGTCACCCATTCCGCTTCGTCGACCAACGCCTGGATGAGGAACATGCCCATGCCGCGCGCATCTTCTTCGCCGTGCATCTTGCGATCGATGTCGG
>CAZVYV010000657.1:0-1927 GCA_964630985.1 uncultured Occallatibacter sp. | reverse complement strand
GAGGCAATTCATCATAAATAAGTCATACCAGCCCAAGCCTAAACAGCTTGGGCTTTTTCGTGGCCCGAAAACGCATAGCGCGGTGGGCGCGGAGAAAACCCTTGACCACCACATACAACGTCCTAGAACTAGATCCTCTGGCCAACCCCTATTGCTTCGCAGGGTGCGCCGGGGATACCGCATTAGACCCAAACGAGTTGCAATGCAGGAAACACAAACCCAGAGTAACAGGAGACTCAGATGGCAGAAACAATCGAAGCAGTCGTAGCACCTACGTCTAACCCCGTGACCGAAGCCACAACTGTGGCAGAAGTCCCCAAGCGCACCAAGCAGGTATTGACCGCAGAAGAGCGCGAGCCGCTGCACAAATTTGAAACGGCGTACCTCAAGGCGCAGATCCAATTGAATGCCTTGACACAGCAAACCCAAGCGGCTCAGAAGGGCTTCACGGAAGCTGTGGAAGCCCTCGGCAAGAAGTACGAAATCAACCCCAAAGAAATGCAGTTCGACAACACGCAGTTTGAGTTTGTCGCAATCGCGGGGCAGGCAGTGCCGATGTCCATGAAAGCCGTCAAACAGTAAGGAGCCAGAAAATGGCCGACTCAGAAAAGTTAGTAGACATCACAAAGCCCGGTGTGTTCAAAGACACACCGGGAGCTTCAGAAGGTATCATCATACGTAGGGATGTTCCGGTAAAAGTAGCTAGGGGTGAAGGCGGGAAATTTGTCAAGCAAGCAAAATCCATGCCCAAGACCCAAGATGTCACTAGGCTTCTGAGGAATTTACTTAATCAGGCCGAGGCAGGACCTGATGGAGTGCTGCGCAGAGGGGGCAAGACGCGCCTGCGCGCGATGTTTGACAATATCGTGACCATTGCGAGCAAAGACCCCAATGTACCCCTCTTTGATAAAGAGGGCAATCCCGTATTGAATGCAGACGGCACGCAGCGCATGTACTTCAGCGACAAGATTGCGGGCGTGGCAGTACAGGCGTTCGATAAACTTGCCTTGCGCGTATACGGTGCGTATAACAAGAGCGATGAAGAACTGGATGCAATGAAGTCCCAAGGCGTCAAGTTTGTGGTGGTCCCCTTTCCGGCTGAAATGATGAATAAAGAGATTGTGGAAGATAAGCCGAAGGATGCATTGAAGCCAGCATTCATAGAGGGAGAATTTACGGAAGGCTCAGATGCCGAGAAAAAAGGTAATTGAAGAAAAGGCGAGACCTCCGTATCTTAATGCGGACGGCACCCTAGAAATATCTAAGATTTTTGAGTTTCAAGCGAAACAGACGGAACTTCTGCAAGTACGCACGCGCGATGGCGTTCCCTATATCATGCCGATTGCACCGCAGTGCCTCAGCGTTGGCGGATTTCGATCAGGCAAAACCGTAGGCGTGCTGATGTACTTTGTCATGAACTATTCCTTAGCATTTGAGAATTGCGACATACTCGTGCTGCGGCGTACGTTCAAGGAATTGGAATCAGGCGCGATCAAGGACTTTCTTACTTTCGTGCCACCCGAGATCTACAATTACGACCAAACGAAACACGTAGCAACCTTCAAGAACGGCTCGCGGGTAGTTTTCGGCCACTGCCAGAACAACAAGATGCGTGACATCGAGCAGTATCTCGGTCAAGCGTATTGCGCCATCCTTATAGATGAGTGTGGGCAGTTCTCGCCGGATGCATGGATGATGCTCTACGCACGTAATATCGTCAACGCGGCCTGCAAGGCCAACGCGCACGGACATTTTCCAATCCCCGTCATCTGGGGATGCACCAATCCGCTCGGGCCTTACTACGAATACTACCGCACGGTGTTTGTACAGAAAGAACCGTTTGACAAACCAGAAAATGCAAAGCGCGACAACAACGGTGCGTGGTGGGTTTTCTCGAACGGTGAGCCCCTTTGCGTGTACGACCCCT
>CAZVYV010000656.1:0-1929 GCA_964630985.1 uncultured Occallatibacter sp. | reverse complement strand
TTCGGCCAGGTCATCAACTCAAGACAGCACGCCAAGACCTTGGCCAAGATCCAGAACGAGGAGCATTTCGCCAAGTGGGGGGTGGAGGCCCACTACGAGGTCATCGACACCCACGACGACGAAGCCGTAGGTGTCGACACCGCCGAGAAGGACCACGTAGCGGAGGAAACCCGGAGGCACGCGGTCAACGGAGCCGCCTGGTCCGAGGAACGCTTTGCCGAGATCAACGCCGAGAAAGAACGTCTGCGCGACGAGAAAGAAAGCGTGGACGCATAATGGCCGTAGGACAGATTCAGATTCAGGGGATCGTGCAGGGCTCTCCAGCCCCCCAGCTCGTCTTCCCCCCGTACTACATACCGTCAGCCACTTCGACCCCTCAGACCCAAGAAGTTGCTCTGTCAAACGGCAACAACACCATCACCCCCTATGCCGTGACCACCAACTCGTCGGTCTGGATCATCCCCCCCAACTACGCCTTCCCCACCGCCCTGAACACCTTCGCCGGGGTGCTTACCCTCAAGGGCGTGAACGGTGACACCGGCATCGTCATCTCCAACACCTGGCCGACCCACTTCAGTTTCGCCCCGACCACAGCCACGACCTTCGTCATCAACTCCACGGCCACCGGCACCTTGCTGGTCATAAGCCTATGAGCGGCACCTTCCTTCTCATCGAGAACAACTCGGACCTGGACGGGAGAGAGACCACCGGCAGGCTGAACGATATGTTCCAGCAGGCCGTCATGGCCCGGAGACGACGGACGGACCAGTGGCGGAAGAACTACATGCTGTCCATGAACCGCTGGGGACGAAGTGCCGACGATCCGAGAGACTCGGAGATTTTCCCCATCATGCGCTCGCGCGTGGGGTGGATGACTGACCAGGAGATGAACTTCAGTCTTACTCCTTCCACCGACCCCTTCTCCCCCTTCGCCATGATGGAGGGGAAGCTGTGCGAGCACCTGGAAACGGTCTTACGAACCAACTTCAAGGTGAACAACTGGAAGTCCCAGATCGTCATGGCCATCTGGGATGCAGGCTTGTACGGAGCCGGAATCATGAAAGGCGTGTGGGACAGTGGACTCGACAGTGGAGATGGGAACGTTGACCTGCAACGAGTTGATCCGTGGACGTTCTACCCGGACCCAAACGCAACTTCATTTGATGACGCAGGCTGGTTTTTCGTCAAGCACCGCTGGAGCTATGACGAAATCGAGCGACGGTTCCCCAACATCTCCCGAGAGACCCTCATCGCCGCCGCCGAGTCCCCCGACCGGCAGGACGACACCAAGAAGCCCAACGCCGAGAACTGGCCCAAGTATTCGTCGGACGGAATACCCACCAACCTCGGACAGGGACCGATCGCGGTAGGAGCACCGGGACAAGGCACTTCCATTAGACGTGTGAACGACCACATGGCCACCAACGTCTACGAGTGCTGGATCAAAGAGAACGTGGAGATCGAGCGCGAACCCTCCGACCCCTTGCAGAAGGGCAAGGAGAAAGTTGTCTACAACGAGTGGCGGGTCATCTTCTATACCGGTGACATCGTCCTGCTCTCCGAGACGGCCAAGGATCTGTGGGACCAGGACATCCATCCCTACGTCCGCTACGTCGATGATGAGATGGGGGAGTTCTGGAGCACCCCGATCGTTAGTCATTTGGCCCCTTGCCAGACCGCCCTCAACGGGATTCTCACCATGATCATGGCCAACATCAACCTGGTCTCCAATCCGGTGTTCATGGATGTGGAGGGCTCAGGCATCAACCGAACGCCGATCGTCAACAAGGCCGGCCAACGACTGACCCTCAAAGCCGCGTCCGTAGGCAACTCGCAAGCCACCAAGCCCGGGTGGCTCACTCCTCCTTCTCTTCCCCCGATGGTGATGGACGCGGTCAAGTTCTGGATCGACCGCATGGAGAACATCTC
>CAZVYV010000655.1:0-1933 GCA_964630985.1 uncultured Occallatibacter sp. | reverse complement strand
AGGCAGGGAACGTGCTCACCAAGGAGCAGTGGCTGGGGGCGGCGCAGCCCTTCCTCGACGGTCTGGCAAGGGCACCGGAGGCGGCAAAGGCAAAGCGGAAGGCTCGCCGCAACTCCGCGCCGCCGCCGGAGCCGATCCCCGACGCTGTTTACACCGAGCCGGACGGGAAGCTCTGGCGGGAGATCGCTATTCGGCTCTGGCCAGACACGCAGCTTTCGGAGTGGATCAAAAACGACATGCGCGACTGGTTCAGTCTTCCGCTCTTGGTCCGCAAGGGCATCGTGGAAGAGATCGCCAAGCAGCCGCCGGAGATTTAGTCTTGCAACGCCGCCGATGGATTTGGAATGTCCTCCCAGCCGGTCCGAAGTTGGTGCTCCGAGTCGGCTCAAGACAACATTCCCATGACGCACGTTTCTCCGATTTTGCCGGCGGCCCTGGAAAGCGCCTTCGTCATGGGGGCAGAGCACCACTCAATCTTTCGTGGGGCCGCCGGCATTTCCCCTTCGCCATGAGTCCTCGTCCGGCGTTCCAATTCTACCCGCGAGACTGGCTCGCCAGTCAGAGGGTCCAAATGCTTAGCTTGGAAGAGGAAGGAGCCTACATCCGCCTGCTTTGCTACTGCTGGCTTCACGGCTCAATTCCAGCGGATGAACTCCAGGCAATCAAGTTGTTAGGTAAGGGTGGTTCAAATGTGGATATAAGCACCGTTTTGGCGATGTTTCATCCGGTCCACAATTCTCCTCTAAGATTGACCCATGAACGGTTGGAGGCCGAAAGGCTCAAACAGGACGCTTGGAGGGCCAAATCAGCCGCTGGAGGGCGGAAATCAGGTCTTTTGAGGGCAACTCAACCCGTTGCTACCAAACGCAAATCTAAAGGGTCGTTGCAAAATGGTATGAACCAAAAGGCAACATTGCAGTCTTCTTCTTCTATTGCTTCTTCAGAGAATACCTTGCGCGCGGCGGAGCCGGCGCGTCCCCGGGAAAGGAATGAAGTCCTGGACTCTCTGGTCCGGGAAGCGGAGCAGACGGACCCGCTCGCTGCCACGCCTGCCTTGTTCGCCAAAGCGGCCAAGGCGCTCAAGAACATCCGAGCGGTCACGCCAGACGTCACGCCCGTCGAGATCGCCGCTCGGGTCAAGAATTACCGGAGCCACTTCACGGATTGCACGATCAGCGCGACGGCGCTTTCAAAACACTGGGGGCGCTGCGCCCAACCGAACAATGAAAACCATCGGACAACTAACGGACGACAATTTGCAAACGCTCAGGACTACAGCGGAGTCGTCAACAAGCTCTGAGTTGCCGGCGTGGGCCCCGACTTTCGAGACGGATGATCCGTCACTCGCGATGGCGTTGCGGGAGGCGCAGTTATTCCTCGCTGAGATGGAGGCAGGCAAGCCCGGTCGCTGGCTAACGCTCACCGGCAAGCAGGGAGTCGGGAAGACTTTCCTCGCGCGGCAGATCTTGGAGCGGAGCAAGCTCTCGAACCCCGGGCGCGTCTCGCTCTGGTCTCCCCTGGGGGCTAGCGGAACGATGCAGGATCGGGACCGCCGCCCATACTGCATCTGGCTCGACGCTACCCGAATGGCCGAGCGGATGCGCGGCGGAGAGTACGACCTCCCAGAATCATTTGGGCCGGACTGGTGCCTCGTGGTCGACGACATTGGAACTGCCCGCGACCGGACGGACTTCCTGGCCGAAGGGCTTTACCGCCTTGCGAACTCGAGACTCGGCAAGTGGACGGTCTTCACGAGCAACCTTGGGCTTCAGGAAATAGCCGAGCGCATTGACCCGAGATTCGCCTCAAGACTCATTCGGGATGAGAACCGGATCGTTACTATCACGGCTCCCGACTACGCCTTGCGCCGTAAATAATTTGACGCCCCACCCTTCCCCGCAAAGCTGGGGTGGAAGCCCGAACCGGGGCCACC
>CAZVYV010000654.1:0-1937 GCA_964630985.1 uncultured Occallatibacter sp. | reverse complement strand
TATCGGCGCTACCTGCTGCAGCACAATCTTGAAGAGCGCAAAATGGGCCACGGATCGGGGAATGGCTCGGGACACCCGCATGGGACCACGTACGAGCCTGGCGCGCCGACGGCCGACGCAGCAACGCGCAACAGAAGCTGGGCCACACGGCGCGTGAACGACGGCAAAGGATTCGTCTTTATCTCGCACATGGGCAACGTCTATCCCAGCGGCTTTTTGCCCATTCATGCGGGCAATATTCGCGAGACGCCACTGGGAGAGATCTACCGGAACTCGTCGATCTTCAAGGCGCTGCGGGATACCGGGCGCCTGGAAGGCAAGTGTGGCGCGTGCGAGTTCAAGGAGATCTGCGGCGGGTCAAGAGCGCGAGCTTACGCGCTGACCGGCGATCCATTGGCGCAGGAGCCCTGCTGCATTTATCAGCCGAAGAACTGGGACGCAGAGTTGGACAGCCAGGCTGAAGCGTTTCGCCATGCAAGGGCGGCGGGGACACTGGTGGGGCTGTAAAAGGCAACCGCCAGCTTTTGAGTGCGCGGGCGAGGGATCGGTGAAAATGAGTTGGGAGGAACATGCGCATGATGCATCCGTTCCGGCTCTTCATATTGGTCGCCGCGCTCAACCTTCTCGTCGCGGCTGATGTACCAGCGTTCGGCGACGACCTTTCCAAGGCGACAGTCGAGGAATTGATTGATCGCCTCACGCAAGTTGACGCGCAATCTCTTGGATTGGACGGTTTCGCGATGTACTCAGGGTTCATCGCGGAAGACACACCGCCATCCCTTGAGATGGGCGTGCTCGGCGTTCCGCCTCCCAAGGTTTCACCGGTGATGCGGGAGTTGGTACGGCGCGGGCCGGAGGCATTGCCCGCGTTGGTTGTGCACGTTGGCGACCAGCGGCAGACGAAGCTTGAAGTTGGAAACACCGTGGACATGCTTGCGGATAACAAACGTAAGCACACCTTCCTGTTTATGTGGATGGAATTCAGCGACGAGTATGATCCGCGCGTCCAAGAGCCGCTTACTGGACCCAGTGCGAGGAGCCACCGAGCACGACTCGAGAAGCCTTTTGAAGGCACATATACCGTGAAAGTCGGAGACGTCTGCTATGTCCTGATTGGTCAGATCGTGAGCCGCAGGCTCCAATCCGTGCGCTATCAACCCACTGGCGGACTCGTGGTCGATTCACCAATCGAAGTTTCGGCACTTGCCGAAAAAGTAAAGATCGATTGGGGCTCCGTCGATGCCCAGGGACTTAAATCATCGTTTCTCGCGGATATGGACTGGGCCGACAGGCACGAGGCAGACTCTGTTGACGGTGAGCCTATGAAGTATCTTGCAAAGGACGTCGCCTACTCGGCGCTGCACAGGCTGAGGTTCTACTTCCCAGAGAAATACGCGACGCTCGCGGGAAAAGACTTGAAACGCAAACGAGAATTTGAGCAGGAAGAATTAGCGGCGAAGTCTACGAACGGGCCCCGGTGAGTCCCGCAGAAAGGCCGGAGCTCCGAGGCCTTACGCAAAAAGCGTAAATAGTCCGGCTTAGCCGCGCAATCAGTGCCCTTCGGCGTGGGCGTCAGCTTTGCCTTTGAAGCGGCTGTAGACAAAGACCACGTAGCCCACGGCGAGAGCCATGCCAACAAGCCACCAGGCGAGGCCGACGGCGAGTGTGTGTGGGCCGGAAAGTGCGCGAGAGAGCGTGATGTCGTTCGCGGCGCGGGTGGAGTCGGGCAACAGCACCGGATAGAGCCCCCAGCAAGCGCCGGCAAGCATGAAGAACAAGTAGAGGCATGACGCCATGAAGGCCTTGAGCGGCTGGAGCTTCCTGTTCCAGAGCTGGATGGCGGCTAGCGAAGCGACCACGCCGACGGGAACGATGAACGTGAATGGGTAATGGAAGTAGTTGTCGAGGCTGGCGGGGCGCACGGCGATGGTGGCGAA
>CAZVYV010000653.1:0-1944 GCA_964630985.1 uncultured Occallatibacter sp. | reverse complement strand
TGGTGGACTATAATACTATTAGTCCTCAAGTGTACAGTTTCAAAGATCCTGTTGAGCTTCTTTTCTTTGTGGATGAAGACATTGCTGAGGGCCACATAACTTTGCACCCTTGGCAGATACAGATAATGGTTGATTTTGCTAGAGGCATAAACGAAGAAAGACCTTGTCAAGATAATCCTTTTCAATCTATAGTACGTGCTTGCAATGGTTCTGGCAAAGATCAAATCATTATAGCTTCTTGTGCTGTGTGGCTTTGTATGTGTACTACAATGTATGCTCGTTCTGTTGTTACTAGTTCTTCGGGAGTACAACTAGACAATCAGACATGTGCAGGAATAGAGAAAATGGCAGACAATTGCAATAGAAAAATACATCCTAAGTGTTGGAAAATCAACTATCGCTATTATGAGTGTCTTGACACACGTAGTCCAATCATGTGTTTTGCGACGGATGAACCTGGTAAAGCAGAAGGGTTTCATCCTCTCACCTTCAATGCTGCCTTTGCCTTGTTCGAGTCAGAAGCAAAGACTGTGCCGGATGATATTTATGTTGCTCAAAACAAATGTACAGGATACACACATCGAGTTATTGTGTCAACTCCCGGATTACCTATTGGACACTTCTTTGACCTTGACAGTACAGCAGTGCCTCGTAGTGAATTCTTTAAAAAAGACACAAAAAAGAATCCCATTGATTACATTAAATACATCGTTCGAGCCTCAGATTGTCCACATCTCTCTAAGAACTATGTAGAGCAAATGAAGCGTGATCTTCCTGGTGGTGAAGAAGGCGGCGCATTTCAAAGTCAAGTAATGGCCGAGTTTGGGACTACAACTGAGGAAGTAGTTATACCTTATACTCACTTGTGGAGATTAATAAATAGTCTTAAACATCGAGAGCTTGTTCACCGTTCTGAGTCTTTTAATACTGGTGGACTAGACTTGTCAAGGGGCGGTGATGAGTTGGTTCTTACCGTGAGGAATGGTAATAAGGTCATAGCGCAGATACCTTTCTCTTTTCCTGATACTGAAACTTCGGTTGAGTATTTAGTAACACAGTTTCGTGAGTATAAACTTAATAGTCCAGAAGCTCTTATCTTTGTTGATTGCGGAGGCCTTGGTGCTGCTATTTATGATCGTCTTAGAGGTCTTGGTTGGACTAATTGTCGTTATGTTGTTAATCAAGGTAAGGCCAGAGATCAAAGACAGTTTAAGAATAGGGGAGCAGAAATGTGGTGGAATCTTGCTAAACTTATAGAGAAGCAAGAGATAATTCCCATAGATGAGCCTAAGCTCAAGAAGCAACTTGTAGGGCGTCATTACAAGAAAGTTCAAGGCACTCAGCATCAACTACTTGACAAGAAAGAGGAAAAAGCCAAGTACGGTTATAGTCCTGACCGGGCCGATGCGCTTGTGCTTTGCTTTTCTAACTATAAACCTTCTGACTACAAAGAGCCAAAAGAAGAACAAATGCCTTTTAAACCCCAAGACAAGTATAAGGTTGTTGGGGATATTACTCTCAGGGCAGTGTCCAAGCAGAAAGATAAGAATGCTGGATTGCCAACTACGAGAATAAACCCAGAGTCGTTTGACGAGTTACGAACTGAGTTTAACATGAACAGAAATAGACAACTACTCGTTAACAACTAACAAAAGATAAACATATGAAATGTCCTAATTGCGGATTCGATGATAGTGCTCCTGCTGCTAAACCTTGGAAGAATGCCATGTCAATGTACGTTACTGAAGACGGTAAAGACTTTGGTCTTATGAATGATGATGCTCCTAGTATTACTGTTCCTGAATCCAAAGCATATCCTCAAGGTCTTGTACTCACTCGTAAAGACTTGTTTGGAAAGAAAGAAGTTGGTGCTGCGGCTAAAGCTGGTGCTCCTTCTGTTGAGACTTCCAAAGTTCCGTTGCCTTCTAAAGCTTAATTATCATG
>CAZVYV010000652.1:0-1954 GCA_964630985.1 uncultured Occallatibacter sp. | reverse complement strand
ATTTGCCCCAGCCCCGATCCCGGCACTATGTGTATTTACGCCGTTCCCATGCTGGCTCTGTACCTTATTGGCATTGGCGTCGCCTGGTGGGTCCACCCCGCCCGCAGAAAGAAAAAGGAGGCTGCGGGATGATTGTTTCCTGCCTCGGAAAGTGGTTTGAAGCACGAACCCTGGGTGCCCCATCCTTGCCGTCCGCCGCGGCGGATTCTTGCGGCAAGGGTGGGATAGCACCGCGCCGGGTGCCCCAGGTCTCGATTCTGAGACCTGGGATAGCACGGCTCTCAATCTTGGTCATCGCGTTCTTCGCGCCGATCTTCGCGTCGGCTCAATCACACTTCGACGGCAACGCCGCCTACGAATACGCCCGCCAATTCGCGGCCATCGGCCCGCGTTGGCCCACCGGCCCCGGCCACGTCAAAGCCGAGGACTTTCTTCGCAGCCACTTCCTCCGCGACCACGATCAGTTGGAGCAGGACACTTTTACCGCCGACACTCCCATTGGCCCCGTACCCTTATGCAACTTCATCGTGCGATTCCCCGGTACCAAGCCCGGCGTCATCGTGCTCGGCTCGCACTACGAGACCAACTACCCCCTGCGCAATATCAACTTCGTCGGCGCCAACGATGGCGCGTCAACCACCGGCCTCTTGATGGCCATCGCCGACCGACTCCGCGAACAGGCCGCGCACTCTCCCTCGAAAAAGCTCGACGGCTATTCTGTCTGGCTCGTCTTCTTCGATGGCGAAGAGGCCATCCAGCAGTGGTCCGCCTCCGACTCCACCTACGGCAGCCGTCATCTCGCCGCCAAATGGGGCCGCGACGGCACCCTCAATCAAATCAAAGCTTTCATCCTCGCCGACATGATTGGCGATAAGGACCTCGATATCCAGCAGGAAACCCGTTCCGCCCCCTGGCTTGTCTCAGACGTCGCCGCGGCCGCAAGGAAATTCGGCTACCAGCGCTATTTCTTTCAGCAGCAGATGGAGGTTGAGGACGATCATCTGCCCTTCGTCCAGCGGGGCGTGCCGTCCATCGATATCATCGACCTCGACTATGGGCCGAACAACAGCTACCACCACACAGCACAGGACACGATGGACAAGATCAGCGCGCACAGCTTGATGATCGACGGTGACGTATTTTTGGAAACGATTCGGCTAGTCGATCAGCGGTAAGCGCCGATCAAAATACCCGGCAGCCTCGTCCCCATTTCACAGGATAGTGATTCCTAATCGCAAGTTCGTAATTTCGGCGTGCTGTTGATCGGGAATGAATCAACGGAAAGGAATCGCGCAGTGAAGATACGTCATGCAATGGGATTGCTTCTCTTCCTCCTTGTGGTACCCAAATTGTTCTCCCAGAACGTGCCGGCTCCCGACCCGCTGGATGGTGTTTGGCAGGGGTACGACGGCGAATGGCGGCATGTATCGAATCAACTCATTGCGCTGGCCGAGGCCACACCCGAGAAGAATTTTGCTTGGCGGCCGGCACCGGGTGTGCGCTCCACCAGCGAAGTCTACATGCACATTGCTCAGGCTAACTTCAGCCTGCTGAGTGCAACCGGAACCAGGATGCCGCCGGAGATGCAAGGGAACGTGGAAAAGACCATTACTTCAAAGCCGGAGGTGATCAGCTGGTTGAAGCGCTCGCTTGAAGCGGTAAGGCAGGCCCATCTGGCCGAGACTCCGACGCATCTCGCGCTGAAGGTCACGGTTCAAGGCCGTAACTCTACCGTGGACGACATGTATTTGCGCATTATCATTCACGATAACGAGCACATGGGTCAGCTGGTTGCGTACGCACGGATGACGGGCGTAGTGCCGCCATGGTCAAAATGATCAATCGGTCACCGACTTTATACTGTTGGGTTACCAACTGTAAATCGGCATTCGTTGTGTCGGCCTGTTAACGAGGAGCGAAGATTGTCTCAAGCAGAAATTGGCATCATCGGCGG
>CAZVYV010000651.1:0-1956 GCA_964630985.1 uncultured Occallatibacter sp. | reverse complement strand
GCAAAGAGGACTTCATCCTCTCCGACGAGCTGAACCACGCCAGCATCATTGACGGCGCGCGGCTTTCGCGGGCCACCATTAAGGTTTTTCGACACAAAGACATGGCCCATTGCGAGGAGCTTCTGCAGGGGCTGGAAAAAAATCCGGGCAAAAAGCTTGTCATCACTGACGGCGTTTTTTCGATGGACGGCGACATTGGCCCCGTTGACAAGCTGGCCCCGCTGGCCGAGAAGTACGGCGCCATCATGATGGTCGACGACGCTCACGCATCAGGAGTACTGGGCCGCAACGGGCGCGGATCGGTGGATCATTTTGGAATGCACGGCAAGGTCGATGTGCAGGTAGGTACGCTGTCGAAAGCCATCGGCGCGCTGGGCGGCTACGTCTGCGGGACGAAGGATTTGATCGACTACCTTTACCACCGCGCGCGGCCATTTCTGTTTTCGACGTCGCATCCGCCGTCGGTCGCGGCCACTTGCATCGCGGCCTTCGACATTCTGGAGCGCGAGCCGGAGAGGATTCTGCGCCTCTGGTCAAACACGCGTTATTTCCAGGGCGAGCTGAAGCGGATCGGCTTCAACATCGGAGGGGTCAACACTCCCGCCACCGAGACGCCCATCACTCCAATCATTGTGGGCGAGGGCCGCGCGGCTATGGACTTCAGCCGCTCGCTCTTCGACGAGGGCGTGATGGCCACTGGCATCGCGTTCCCTACCGTGCCCGAAGGCAAAGCGCGCATCCGCGCCATTTTGACGAGCGAGCATACCCGCGGCGAGCTTGACCGCGCACTGGAGACGCTGGAGCGCGTGGCAAAGCAGATGGGGATTCTATAGAAAGACCGCAGAGTCGCCGTAGAATTGAACCAATGATCGCTCACCTGCGCGGCAAGCTCATTCACAAACAACCCGGCCAGGCCATCGTCGAGGCCGGCGGCGTGGGCTACGACGTCGCCATCTCCGTGCCGACGTTTACGGCGCTGCCCGCGGTGGGCACGGAAGCCGCGCTCCATATTCATACGCAAGTGAGCGACAGCCAGATCGCCCTCTTCGGATTTTTAGATACGGACGAAAAACGCCTCTTCGAGAGACTCATCACGGTGAGCGGCGTCGGCCCCAAGCTGGCTATCAAGATCCTCAGCGGGCTTAATTCCGATCGTGTGGTGCAGGCCATCCGCTCGCAGGATCACGCGCAGCTTACGCACATTCCCGGCGTGGGCAAAAAGCTTGCCGAGCGCCTTGTGGTCGAGCTCAAAGACAAGCTCGAGGACTTTGCCGTGGCGCCGGCGCAGGCGTCCGTCGCAGGTCCTGCTGTCGATGACGTACTCTCCGCGCTGACGAATCTTGGCTATCAGCGACCCGCAGCCGAGAAGGCCATCGAGCAGGCCATCGCGAAGGACAAGGCGCTGGCCGCGGACTTCGACGGGCTGTTCCGCGCCGCGCTGAAGGTCATTCGTTAGCGACGAAAGTTGTCTGAACAGCATCTTCAATGAGGGGGGTCTGCGATGCCCATCATCCGGAACTGTCCATCCTGCGGAAAGCCGAATCGTATTCCCGCAAAGCACGTTGCCGACACGGGCCGATGCGGAGCGTGCAAAGTCTCCTTGCCGCCGATGTCGGAACCGATCGCGGCCGGCCCGGCCGAGTTTGACGAAATCGTCGGCGCAAGCAAGGTTCCGGTCCTGGTGGATTTCTGGGCCGAGTGGTGTGGCCCCTGTCGCATGGCAGCGCCCCACGTCGCGCAAGTGGCACGTGAGCTGGCTGGTCGCGCCGTCGTGCTCAAGGTCGACACCGAAAGGTTCCCGGAGCTCGCCGCGCGCTTCAAAGTGCAGGGCATCCCCAACTTCGCCGTCTTCGCCAACGGAGAGCTGAAGTTTCAGCAGGCTGGCCTGGTGGATGCGAATACGATGAAGAGCTGGCTCGCCCGCGCAGCTTAACGGAAAAACTGCGGGATTCGCGA
>CAZVYV010000650.1:0-1959 GCA_964630985.1 uncultured Occallatibacter sp. | reverse complement strand
GTTGCTGAAATGGGACTTGCTATGACGCTTTCGGGGGAGTGCGAAAGGATGGACACGGGAGGAAATCGCTAAACGATTGATGGAGATGGGGGTAAAGGAGCGGCGAAACGGTGGGGGCGCAATGAGCGCCGTGCAAAGTGGCGAGGGATTGACTGGGCCGACCTGGGCCGGCGGGTTGACGCCTTATCGCGCCGAGGCGGCGATGGCGGAAAAGGTGAGATCTTCAACCGTGCTGCAATGGTCGATGCGCCACTGGTCAAAGAGCCGGCCATAGCTGAGGGTGATGTAGCTGGAGGGGTCGACGCCGAGACGGAGGGCCGCGCGGTCGATCCAATCGGATGAGCCTTCGAGCTCGGCGTAGTTTCCGATGGGCGTTTCATCGATGACGCAGTGGCCCGCACCGTCGGACCATTCGGTGCGCCATTTTTCATAGCGGAAGGCGGCGACCAGGCCGAGAGAGAGAAAGATCTCAGCGAGAGCCTCGCCGTGCGCGACCGAGGTTTCAGTTTCGACGCGACGCTTGTGGCGATCGCCATCCGGATGACTGGGGACAAAGGTTGAGGGGCCCGGAAGTCGTTTGTGGGTCAGCGTCCAATGGCCGGCGTAGCTGCGGATGCGGAGGATTTCGGTGCGGGCGCGCATCTGGCGATCGGGCGTGTCATAGAGAATGTTGGACTCGAAGCTGCGCGGAGTCTCGAGGCGAAAGCCGGCGGATTGAAGCCGCTCGGCGAGAGCGGAGAGATCGGCGACGCGGAACTTGATCTCGGTTTCGATGGGCATATTCAAGGTGAGTATAGAAGAAGTGAAGAAGTGAAGGAATGAGTCGTGCGAGGTCGAGGGTGGCCAGAGTGGTTTCGAGAGGCGAGAATAGTAGGGTGAAGACGCTGCGGCTCAAAGTGGACGCGAACAATTTGGAAACGGCTGAGGCGCGGGAGGCGCTGGAGCGCGCGGCGGAGATTTTGCGCGGCGGGGGATTGGTGGCGTTTCCGACGGAGACCGTGTACGGGCTGGGGGCGAATGCGCTGGACCGCACCGCAGTGGAGAGCATCTTTGCGGCGAAGTCCCGGCCGGCATGGGATCCGGTGATTGTGCATGTGGCGCCGGGAGCGATGCTCGACGGGCTGGTTGAAGAGATTCCCGAAGCGGCACGGCAACTGATGGAAGCGTTTTGGCCAGGGCCGCTGACACTGTTGCTGAAGCGATCGCGCGCAGTACCGGATGCAGTAACGGCTGGGAGGCCGCTGGTGGGGGTGCGCATGCCGTCGCACCCGGTGGCGCTTGAATTGATTCGGCGCGCGGGGATTCCAGTGGCGGCGCCGAGCGCGAACCGATTTGGGCACGTGAGCCCGACGACAGCCGAGCACGTGCTCGAAGACCTGGATGGGCGCATCGACGCGGTGCTCGAAGAGGTGCTCGGCGCAGGCCTTGGCGCGGGACCAACTCTGTACGGCGTGGAATCGACTGTGCTCGATCCGATGGCGAGCCCGATGATAATTTACCGGCCGGGCGCGGTGACGGCGGAACAGATTGCGGAGATCGCCGGGCCGGTGGAGCACTTCAAAAGCAGTGAGCCGTTGCGCGAGACGCTTAGGGAGGCGATGCCTTCGCCGGGAGTAGGACTGAGGCACTATTCGCCGCGTGCGCGATTGGTGCTGGTGGAATCTCGCAGCGAAGAATTGGGCGCGCGCCTGGCTGCCGCGGCGAGCGTTGAGCGCGGCGAGCGCGTGGGTGTGATGCTGCCGGATGGGATGATGACGGCGCGGGAGATCGAGTCCGCGCAGATTTATCCCTGGGGCAAGTGGGACGAGCCGGAGACGCTGGCGCATGGGCTCTATGCGGGACTGAGGGCACTCGATTCGGCGGGATGCACGGTGATTCTGTGCCCGCTGCCGCCAACAGAGGGAATTGGAGTGGCAATTCGGGACCGGCTGCTAAAAGCAGGGAACAGGGAATAGGGAA
>CAZVYV010000649.1:0-1961 GCA_964630985.1 uncultured Occallatibacter sp. | reverse complement strand
AACAGCACCGAGCTGCGCCTGCCGCCGCCAACGCTTCCCTGGCTGGGCAACACGGTGAGTTTTGTCGTCTTTCACGACATGGGGAATGTCTTCACCAATGCCGGCGACGCTTGGGCCAGCTTTCTCCGCGTGCGCCAGCCCGACAGCAGTGCGTGCAGGAATGCCGTCGTGACAAACCCCAGCGGCTATCCCGCCGGATACGTCCCCGGCGCCCCGAGCCCTGATACCTCCACTGGCCAGCAGGGTCCATGCAGCTTCAACGACTTCTCGCACGCCCTCGGTCTGGGCCTCCGCTACCACACGCCGGTTGGGCCGATCCGTTTCGACGTAAGCTATAACCTGAATCCGCCGATCTACCCGGTGAATATCAACTACTCCATTCCGACGCCGGCCATCAATCCCAGCGGAGTTCCCGGTTTCGCTTCGGATCCTTACCTCGGTCAGTCTCCCCACATTAACTTCTTCTTCAGTCTTGGGCAGGCCTTCTGATGAATGCGCGCATCCCAATCCGGTTTCTGATTGCTCGCGGCCGCGCTGCTTTGTGGTTCCTTGCCATTTCGCTCGCAGCACCCGTCGCCGCGATGTGCGCTGTCCAATCGGACCCGCCCTCTGCTCCCGTCATCCTGGATCGTGTGGTCGCCGTCGTCAACAAGCGCGCCATTCTGGCCAGTGACATCGACGACGAAATTCGACTCTCGGTCCTCGATCCCAATCTCGTCGGCCAGGGCGCACTCACGCGGCAAGGAGCGCTCGAGCAACTGATCAGCCGCGCTCTCATTGAGCAGCAGATTCGCGAGCAGGACATGCAGACCATTGCGCCATCGCAGGATGAAGTCAACGCTCGCCTGGAACAGATTCGCCAGCAGCTCCCCGCCTGCGTCCGCGGAAACTGCGCCTCCGATGCCGGCTGGAAGGCATTTCTGGCCGCGCATTCGCTCACCCCGGAGCGCGTCGAATCCTATCTCCGTTATCGGCTTGAGATTTTGAGCTTCATCGAGGAGCGCTTTCGCCAGGGAATTCAGATCTCACCGCCGCAGATCGAGAGTTACTACCACGACATCCTGCTTCCCCAGTACCCTCCCGGCGAAACCGTTCCACCGTTGGATCAGGTTGCCCCGCGCATTCAGGAGATCCTGCTCGAAAAGCAGGTGAATGTTCTCTTCGACGCGTGGCTCACGAATCTGCGCAGCCAGGGCGATGTTGAAGTCATCGATCCATCGCTCGAATCCGCCGCGGCCGGGAACGCAAGCCCCGTTTCAAATTCAGATGCGAATCCAGGGGCGAGCCAAGGTGAACGAGAATGACCGATCGCTCCCCTACGTCAGTCTCACCGGATCAACCGCCTCCGCCGCAATCGCTTTCGCGCAGCAAGCCGAGCCGTTTGCGCCGATTCTTCCTTCGCCACGTGCCGCTTTCTCTCGCAACGGCCGCGATTTTCATCGTCCTTGCGGCAGTCGCCGCCTATTTCATCGCCAGCTCGGCCGCGTTCGAGAATCTCGTTCGCAAACGCATCATTGCCCAGATTGAAGCGGCCACCGGCGGCCGCACACAGATTGCGTCGTTTCACTGGCAACTTCTTCATCTCGAAGCCGAAGCTGACGGAGTCGTCATTCACGGCATTGAAGATCCCAGCGATGCGCCCTATGCCCAAATCGACCGCATGCGCGTCCAGTTGAGCATCTTCGGTTTCTTCACTCCACATATTTCGCTTCGCAGCCTTGAGATTGACCGGCCGCAACTGCACTTTATCGTGTACCGCGACGGCTCAACGAATCAGCCGCGCCCACTCCGGCCCCAGCAGCACGGCAAGTCTGGCCTGCAAACGCTCTTCGATCTGCGCGCGGGCCAGATCCTGGTCGAACAGGGATCTCTCGACTTCGATGATCGTGCCGCCTCCTTCGACTCGCAGAATCGCTATCTTCCGCTCGACTTCAAAGCCGACGACGTATCGCTTCAAATGA
>CAZVYV010000648.1:0-1965 GCA_964630985.1 uncultured Occallatibacter sp. | reverse complement strand
TCGGCTTCGACCCCAAGACCGAGAACACGCGCGACGCCTGCACCCAGCTCTGCCTGGAGCACCAGTACGACCCCGTGCTCGACTACCTGGACGGCCTGCAGTGGGACGGGCAGCCCCGCCTGGACACTTGGCTACAAACCTACATGGGAGCACCGGACACCGAGCTAAACCGCACCATCGGCCGCCTGACGCTGATCGCGTGCGTCCGCCGCGCCTATGCGCCGGGAACCAAATTCGACCAGATCATCGTCTTCGAGTCGGTGGAGGGCCGCGGCAAGTCGAGCGCGATCGAGATCCTGGCGGGCAAGGAAAATTTCAGCGACCAGAACATTCTCGGCTTGCGTGGGCAGGAACAGCAGGAAGCCATGGCCGGGATCTGGCTGTATGAGATAGCCGACCTGACCGGCATGCGCAAAGCCGAGATCGACCACGTCAAGTCGTTCGCCAGCCGCAAAGTCGACCGCGCCCGCCCGGCCTATGGCCGCTTCCGCGTCGACCGCGCCCGCCGCACCGTGTTCTTCGCCACCACCAACGATGACGAATACCTGAAGAGCCAGACCGGCAACCGCCGCTTCTGGCCGGTCGTCATCGGCAAGGTCAACCTAGCCGCACTGGCGCGCGACCGCGACCAGTTGTGGGCCGAAGCCGCAACGCGCGAGGCGGAGGGCGAGTCGATCAGCCTGCCCGAACGCCTATGGGGCGCGGCCGGCGAGGAGCAGGACCGGCGCAGGGAAGGGGACGAGTGGCTGGAGCCGATCGCGCAATACCTAGCCGCCAAGAAGGCCACCGACGTGACGGTGCTAGACGTCTTGTGCGACAACCAGTTCATCCGGCGCCAGCCCGACGCCGTGACCCGCGGCGACGCCATGCGCGCGGGCCGGATCCTCAAAGACCTGCGCTATTTCCGCTACCACAAGCGGATCGGCACCGGCTTTGCCTGGCGGTACCGGAAGCTCGATCAGGCGTAGGTGAACATCGTTGCGCCGCCGCTGACGCCCGCGGGCGTGGTGACGACGACGGGGGCGACCTGGCCCGGGAGCCCGGCCGGCGTGACGAACGTCATCGACGTGTCGCTGGCGACGGTCACGGCGGCTGCGCTGACGCCGCCGACGGTGACGGCGATCGCGCCGGTCAGGCCGGTTCCGGTCAGGGTCACGGAAGTGCCGCCTGCATCCGGGCCCGAGGTAGGCGAGATCGAGGTGACGACGGGCGCGACGGCGGCCGGGTTGACCGGGGTAATCGGCACCAGGGGCGCCTTGAGGGCGGCAGTCAGCTGGTTCAGCTTGGCAACCTGGCCCTCGATCGCCGCGGCATCGTTGGGCTGCTGCTGCGCGCCGGCATTGAGGGCGTTCTGCAGCGCCTGGATCTCGGCGGCGATGGCGTCGGCGATGTTGTTGATAGCGGTCGAGAGGTCGGCGAGTGAGGTAGCCTGGAGGTCGGCCATGTGTGCGAATCCTTGGGTTATGGCGGTTGCAATGCGGTGAGAAGCCTGCTCGATCGCGGCAAGAAGGTCTTCGCTGCGGCGGTCGCTCGGGTCAAATCGGCCGGACATCGGGGTTCTCGGTTAGGAGCGAGAACCCCGTAGCACGGGTTTTGTTCCGCGGCTAGAGCCGCAAAAACTAGCGATAGATTGTGTGATCCGGAAAATACGGCGCTCCCGCCGGATAGCGCTCCCTTGCCAACTCTATCCTGGCGCGCAGGTCTGCTGTCAGCCGCGCGCAGATATCGCGAGCGCGGGATTCGGTAAGAATGCCGTGGTACTCGGCTACGCGGAGGGGCGGCTTATCATCGCCCCCGGTGGAAACACGAATAACCTGCCAGTAGCCACTGGCGTCGCGATGTGGCTCATAAGTGATCGTAATCATCTCTGTCTTCCCTTGGTTTGAAAGTTCTATTTCCCTCGAATGGTCGGCGGGCTGATCCGCCAGACCAGCCAGCCGACCAGGCCGCCGCCGATGATGTGGG
>CAZVYV010000647.1:0-1974 GCA_964630985.1 uncultured Occallatibacter sp. | reverse complement strand
TGGGTTCGGAAGCGTTTGATCAGGTCGGTCTTTTTTTCAATCGCCAGCACGGCGTCAGTTACTCCTCATTCTTCTCGTGTCCACTCTTCAGTGTCTACTGAAAGATTAACATGAACCCGTCCTCCGGCAAAAGCCGCGCCGTTTCTGCGCTATAGCCCGGCCTGAAGGGCGCCGGCTTTAGGCCGCCCCACGAGCCCCCTCAATCCTGTATAGTGTTTCTCTCGCCGGGGCGACGGATTCCCCCGCTCTCCGCCGGAGAATGTTCCGCACGGAATCCGGTCAATCCCACAGGCAACACAACACCTATAAGGAGGCGAAATGGTCGACTCATCTCCCATCGGAATCGCGAAATTATCGGCTGGCTGGGCCATCGCGCTCAGCGTCCTGTTGATCCTCGCAGGCATTCTGGCGATCGTCGTTCCGCCGGTCGCAGGAATCGGAGTGGCAATTCTTGTCGCGTGGCTCGTGTTGCTCGGCGGCATCGCGCACTTGGCCATTGCCTGGCATATTCGTTCAACTGGAGGCCTCGTCTGGGAGCTTCTGGTTGGTCTGCTGTATCTCGCAGTTGCGGTCTACATGCTGGTTTGGCCTGTTGCAGGGCTCGCTTCGCTTACGCTCCTTCTTGCGGGTTACCTCTTCGCAAAGGGCATTCTGGTGTTGATCCTCGCTTACCGCATCCGCCACCATGCAGGCTCCGGCTGGTTGTTCTTTGATGGCGTTATCGCCCTGATTCTTGGTGCGATGATCGGACTGAGCTGGCCATGGAGTAGCGAATGGGCCATCGGAACCCTGATCGGCATCAGCATGCTCTTTGCAGGGGTCACTCGTCTTCCCATGGCAATGGCTGCGCGCCGGATGCTCGCGAAACCGGCCTAACCAGACCTCGCCGCTTTGCTTCGCCCCTGAGCTTGGCTAGGTCCCTGCCTTCCTGTTCCCTGGTTCCCTCGGTCCCTGTCTTCCTATTCCCTATTGGCTACTCCCTATTCCCTGTCCTTGCGCATCCCGCCAGTAGTTCGCCCTTGCCACGATTCTTGCCCCATAATCCTCGACCGTCCGCACCCGAATCGTGTGCAGCCCCGGCGTCGGGTCCGACGGGCTGAACGTGATCAGATACCGGTTGCGCGCATCCCGCGCTGCACGCATGATCTCGGCCTGGAACGCCTTGTCGCGCACGAAAGTCGTGTACTCGCCGCCACTCATCTCGGCGACCTCCTTGGTCACATTCTTTTTCGTCGCGCTCAGAGCCATCACCAGCGGCGCCAGCAAATTGCCTCCCGCAGTCTGCTCCGGCAATCCGGGCGTCGGCGTGTGCGCCCGTGTCGTCTGCCCATAATTCCTCTGGCCCATACCGCTTGCAAGCTCCGCCAGCCCCGGTGAAAACGACACGCTCAGCACCAGGACATCCGACTCGCCAATCTTCCTGATCAATTGCACTGGCTTGGTGTGCCTGCTGCCGTGGTCGCGCTCTTCGCTGATTAGGAGCAACACGCGCCGGTATTCCTTGGGTTGCGTCTCGAGCAGCGTCACCGCGTAATTCACGGTGTCCAGAATCGCCGCTCCGCCATTGCCGGGCCTAAGTTCGGTCAGCTCCGTGTTTACCTGGTCGCTGGAATGCGTATAGTCCTGGATCAGGTGCGGAACGGAGTCGAAACCAACAAGCGCCACCTGGCTTCGCGGATCGAAGAGAAACACATCGAGCAGCGGGCCAAGCCGCGCCAGTTTGCCAAACTCCAGCGCGCTTGCTCCGCCCTGTTCCACCGCAACCACCAGCGCCACCGGCGCGGTATCCATCTCTGGCTGCACCTTGATCTTTTGCGGAACGCCATTGTCTTCCAAAATAAAATCGCTCGGCTTCAATCCATAGAGAATGCCTCCGCCCTTTTCCTCGACCAGCGTCGGCACCAGCACTTCGGTCGTGGTTACGCGAAGACTCGGCGCAGGACCTGGCGAGACAGGCATCGGCTTGGGAGGCTC
>CAZVYV010000646.1:0-1982 GCA_964630985.1 uncultured Occallatibacter sp. | reverse complement strand
GATGGCCAGCTTCGCAAGATTATGGTGGTGATCAAGATGCGCGGTGGAAATCACGCCAAGGATATTCGCGAATACGAAATCACCTCCAAAGGCGTGGTCATTCTCGGCGATCGCCTCACTAACTATCAAGCTCTTATCAGCGGCATTCCCGAGCGTTCGGCTCCATCCGGCTCCAGGGAAGAGTCCTCACAGGAGCCGCCAATCGGGCGAAAGCGCTAAGGAAACATCCCGCGGCCCAGCGCAAGGCTGGACGGAAAATGAAGTCAGCATCCGTTCTGTTGGGATTTTCGGGCGCCTTCGAGCAATGGGCGTGGGGCGGCCGGGGGCAACTTCCAATCGGTCAGACTGCAAAGGCCCGATCGGGTTGCCATTGCCGAGTGTCGTACAGTCGCTCCCCTCAGGGGACACGACCGCCCATATGAAACTCATCCTGTATCGGATGCACGCCGAGCCTGGGCTGGCCGCGCATCACCGACTAAACACTAACCTCTAGACACTAGTCACTAATCACTGTTCTTCGGCACGTCCTTGCCCAAAGCAGTCGCCAGGGCAATCTGGTGGTCTTGTTCGTTCACCAGGATCTGCCGGATCTGTTCGCTCATCGCAAATTCGCCCAGCTCTTCGCATTGGCGAACCCGATCGCGATAATTCCGGATCGTCTCGGTCTCGTTGTCGAGATCGAACTGCAGCATGTCTGTGGCTTTCTCTGAGGTCTTCACCGGTTTCGGTTGAACCGTCGGCATACCGCCCAGATAATCGACCTGCTCGGCGATGATCAGCGCATGGTTCAGTTCCTGCGCCGCGTGAACCGCAAGCTCCGCCGCGATATTCATGTACGCAGCGCCCTTGATCACCTGGGAATAAACCACGTACCCGATGATCGCCTGGTACTCGCGCGACAGGTCCCCATTCAACAAATCGATGAGTTCTGCGCGGGATATTTTCTTCGAACCTTCTGCAACCTGTTTACCTTTCAAAGCGCTTTCCTCCGTGATCAAAGTTTCAAACCGTTAATTCGAATCGTTGCTTGTTTCGGCTTAGGCGAATCGACGCGTGCCGCGGCCAGTTCACGTTTCGTTAGATGCGCACTGTCGCGGCCGCGTTTTCACCATAGCAACCAGGTCCGAGCCGAAACTGTCTAGAACTGAACAGCCAGCAACCTGGCCTCCCCTTCCCGGCCCCATCCCCGCCTTGGTATAACAATCTGTCATGCCTTCATCCTCTCGTTCCGTCGCGTCTCCGCGCGTCGTCAGCATCGGAGATCTACGCACCATCGCTCAGCGTCGCGTGCCCAGCTCCGTCTTCGATTACCTCGATGGCGGCGCCGAAGGCGAAGTCACCCTTCGCGAGAATTGCCGCGTCTATGAGGACGTTACCTTCCGTCCTCGTCACGCGGTCGCCTTCGCCGATTGTCCCTTGCGCACCCGCGTTCTCGGCTTCGATCTCTCGCTCCCATTCCTGCTCGCTCCCGTCGGCTACAGCCGGCTCATGCACCCCGTCGGCGAAGTGGGCGCAGCGCGCGCCGCCGGCAAAGCTGGCACTGCGTATATTCTCTCCACCATCTCCGGCCACAAACTCGAAAACGTAAAGGCCGCCTCCACCGGCCCTGTCTTCTATCAGCTCTATTTGATGGGCGGTCGCGCCGCGGCCGAAGCCGCGATTGATCGCGCCCGAGCCGCCGGCTTTTCCGCACTTGTCGTCACCATCGATACCACCGTCTCGGGCATGCGCGAGCGCGATTTCCGCAACGGCATGAAGGAACTCGTCAGCGGCAACCCCTTCCAAAAAATTCCTTATCTTCCGCAAATCCTCTCGCGCCCCGGCTGGGTTATCGGCTTTCTGCGCGACGGAGGCATCCAGCCGCTCCCCAACGTCGTCATCCCGGGCAAAGGCCCCATGCCGCTCATCGATGTCGCCGTTGCCCTCGCCGAATCCGCCGTCACCTGGAGCGACCTTGCATGGATTCGCGAGCACTGGCGCGG
>CAZVYV010000645.1:0-1983 GCA_964630985.1 uncultured Occallatibacter sp. | reverse complement strand
CCAGCCTGCACGGATTCACGTTCCAAAACATCTGGGCGCTCGATCAGCCGCCGCTGGCCGAGTCATCGATGATCGGCGACGTGAGTGGCGTGACCTTCGACAACGTGAAGTATGGCCAGACGCGCGTGACGAGCAACGCCCAGATGCCGCTGGTCATTTCGGGTGGCGCGGCTCAGCCTGCGTATCCGCCGGCGCCTGCGCTGGCAGCGAGTTTCACGGTCGATCCGCAGGTAATCGCGCCGGGGAAGAACGTGACGCTTACCGCCAAGGACGCGCCTGGCGCGCAGTACACGTGGCTCTTTGGCGATGGAAGTTCGGCGCATGGACGGCGCGTGCGGCATCGCTTTCCCGATGCGCTGGGGACTGAACTGGACGGAAGAAATGGCGCGGGACGATTCCGCGTGCTGCTGCATGTGACGGACAAGGCCGGCCATCAGGATTGGGCCGCGCAGGGAATCGTGGCCATACAGCAATGGCACAGCGCGGTGAGTGCAACCACGTCGGCGTCGCTGGGCTTGAGTTGGAGGATTTTTTCCGGCACATGGACCGAGTTGCCGGACTTCTCCAGTTTGCCGCCCGCGCTGACTGGCGAGTCGGCCGATCTCACCGCCAGCGCGCAAACGCTCAAGCAATATGCGACGGTATGGGATGGATTCATCAAGATTCCCGCCGACGGCGGCTACACGTTTCACCTGATCGATCGCGATGGCGCGCGTGTGACGATCGATGGAATGGAAGTGGCGAAGACCGGACCGCCGTTCGGGCTGGTCTGCGGCTCGCCTGGAAATGCGGTGCGCTACGATCGCGGCTCGGTGGGGTTGCGCGCCGGCTTGCATGCGATTCACGTCGAGGCTCTGAATACGGCAAGCATTGGCCCACCACGATTGATGTGGGAAGGCCCGTCGACGCCGCTCGCCGACGTGCCAGCGGCGGCGTTCTCGCATAACTCCCAGTAAGATTCCTGTAAGCCGGAATGTCATCCAATCATTGAGTGCGAAACTTCGTATGAGGACAAGCCATGCAGGTTCCGAATCAGGTGCAGGAACACATCGAGACAATCGCCAAACATGAGCAGGAGTTTCTGGCGCGAAGATCGCCGGCAGAACGGCTGGGAGACTTGACGGCGGCCATCGTCGGCAATCTCGGGTATGTAGGCGTTCATATTGTTGTGTTTTTTTTCTGGATTCTCGCAAACACCTTGCATTTGCCGCACATCCCACACTTCGATCCGATGCCTTTTTCGCTTCTCGGAACCGTTGTTGCCATGGAGGCTATCCTTCTGGCGAGCCTTATCCTCATGAGGCAATCGCGACTGGCGCGCCGCGCTGATGAGCGGGAACATCTGGTGCTGCAAATCCTTCTCCTCACGGAGAAAGAGGTGACGGCGGTGATCGGAATGAACCAGCAAATTGCGAACAAGGTTGGATTATCGAATATGGAAAACAGCAAGGAGATCGAACAACTCGGGCAGCATACTTCAATCGATGACGTTGCTCAGGATATCCAAAAAAGCCTGTCAGAAGATGTGAAGTGAGCGTGGTTGCCCGGCGAGATCATCGGAAATTCGGGCTGATTCCTCTAGCAGGATCGCGATGAGGTAGCGGTCCACGAAGCGGAATCCAGGCTTCAGGGTCGGCAGCAAGAGGGTCGCAGGATTGCTTTGTGCGGCCTGTCCTTGAAAATGCCGAGAAAACTATCAAGGCCGCCGGCTGTGACTAAGCCGGCGGCCTTCATGGTGGGGGGAGGGTTGGGTTATGGGATGCGGATGACGGTGCGGATCTGGAAGTTCGAAATGTTGGCGAGGACGTAGTAGCCATCAACCATGCGCCATTCGTAACCCCGTGGCGGGGCGGCCAAATGGTACTGGTGGTAGTCGACTTTATCGCCGCGGTTCCAGTCATCATCCTTGATGTGTCCGCCCTTCCTCCAATCGCCGTGCTCCACATAAGAGTGGTTGTCGTGATGGTCCTGAGCGGTCGCGTG
>CAZVYV010000644.1:0-1983 GCA_964630985.1 uncultured Occallatibacter sp. | reverse complement strand
ATGCCCGCATTGCGGGGGGACCAACGATTCCAACGCTGCGTTCTGCGGAACCTGCGGAACGCCGATCGCTGTTCAACCGCCTCCACCCCCAGCAAACCAGCCTTCGTCCGCGCCGCCACCGCCCGCGTCGAACCAGCCACAACCGCAAGGCGCCTATCCGCCACTTCCGCCCGGCGCGATTCAAGCGCCACCCGGAGTCTATCCGCCTCCCCCCGGCGTCTATCCACCCATGGGCCCCGGGGCATCGGCTCTCGGCGTTCAAGTAACGGGACAAAACACAAAGTGGGCCATCGGGCTGGGCATCGCAGCGTTGTTCTGCTGCGGACCCTTTACAGCAATTCCGGGCCTTTTTCTTGCCAAGAACGACATGGATGCATTTGCCTCAGGGCGCGCGCCGTATTTGAATGAAAGCTCGGCCAAACTCGCCTTTTACCTGAACGTGGCTGCATTGGTTCTTTCGGTTATCGGGTTCTTGTTCTTTTGGGGCAGGGGCTTTCGCGGTTTTTGAGCTCACTGGAAGGTTCTCTATGTACGGCCGCGCTGACAAATCCGTTGCTATGGGACTGCTGGCTTTTGCCTGCTCCGTTCTTGCCGTGGCGGCATGGCTCAAGCCCGCGGCGATCGGCTATGGAACGCATATGCAGCTCGGGTTGCCACCCTGCAATTTTCTGCGCCTCACGCATCTGCCCTGCCCCACGTGCGGAATGACGACGTGTTTCGCGTGGGCCATTCGCCTTCAATTCCAGAAAGCATTCTTCGCCAATCCGTTCGGCATTCTGGCGTTTTTCGGCACGGTGTCACTCATTCCGGGAGCGATAGTTTTGCTTTGGCGCCGCATTTCGTTTCGCCGGATTACAGAACACGCCTGGTTCAATAGGGCGATCTATGCTTCAACGGCGCTTTTGTTTGTGAGCTGGATGTTTAAGCTGGCGGAGTTTCAGTTCGCGGGTTACTGATCTCTCTGCGGTTCAACCGGAAAAGGAGTTTCTATGGCAACCATCGCACCTCCGCTGATTTGCCCGCAGGGACATGGGCCCGGAGTGGCTGGTTCGCGGTTCTGTACGTTTTGTGGTGCCACGCTTGTCGCGCCGGGACAGCCCGTGCCCGGAAGTCCTGCGACGGCGCCGGCACCCGCAAATGGTGGGTGGCAACCGGTCAATACCGGACCCGCCCAAGCGCCCTCCGCACACCCGGCTCAACCCACGGCTGCGCCGCAATGGCAGCCGGCGCCGGCAACGGCCGTTCAACCCCAGCAGTGGCAACCCGCACCCGTGGCGCCCGTTCCGCCGCCCTCTTCAGGTCCAATTCCAGCGCCGTCGCCCACGCAGGCCGCGCCGATCGTCGCGAATCAGCCGGTCCCCTGCAAAACGTGCAGAAACATCGGCGCCGGGCTCAGCGAAAACGTCCTGGTTTGCCCGGAATGTAGTTGGCTTCGTCCGCTGCTTCCCGGCTACAAGCTCGATCGCTCCGTTTTCCTGTGGGCGCAGGATGGCCAGGCGATGACCCATCTGCAGAGCATCTCCGCGTTGCATACAGCCGCGAAGACCGTCTCGGAAAAGGTGGGCCGTCCCTGGATCGAATCGACGTTCAACGGCATTCGCCTCGGTCCCAGGCAGTTCCCGGATATTTGGATACGCGCCGTTCTGGCCGCTCGTATTCTCGGCTTGACCAGGATGCCCGACGTCTATATCTCGGGCGATTCACAGTGGAACACCTACACCTATGGCACCGACACCAGCGCGTTCATCGTTCTGGGCACGGCCATTCTCAACAACTTTCAGAATGACGATCTACTCTTCGTTCTCGCGCGAGAGATGGGGCACTGCAAAGCGGGCCACGCCCTTTGGAAAACGGTGGCTCGTTTTCTTGTCGGCGACGACAGCATTCGTAAGGGCCTGCTCTCTGGCGGAGTGTTGAACGCCATCAGTTTCAGCCCCACGAAGTGGGTGCAGGATGCGGTGGATATCCCGCTCATGGCGTGGT
>CAZVYV010000643.1:0-1990 GCA_964630985.1 uncultured Occallatibacter sp. | reverse complement strand
CACTTGAAGGTGTCAATCGAGCCAACGCGGTCATCAATTTCACTGACGCTGACCCGTTCGATGCCAAGGCTGTCTGGCTCAACGCCGAACACATTCGCGCATTGCCTGTCGAGGAACTCAGCCGCGACCTTGAGCCGTTTTTTCTCGCTGCAGGATTTAATCCAAAGCCTGGAAGACTGGAAGTCGTCGCGCCACTCATCCGCGAGCGCATCAAGCTACTTTGCGATGCGGTTCCGGCTGCCGACTTTTTCTTCCTCGACAAACTTCCGCCATACGATCCTGCCGAATTGATTCCACTGAAAAAGGGGGAATCGACAGGCGATGTCGCGCTAGCTCGCCGTGTTTTAGAAACCGCGCTGGAAGTTTTGCCCACGACCACCTTCGATCACGATTCGCTCGACAAAGCTCTTCGCGAGGCTGCGGCTTCGCTCGGACTCAAAGCCGGGCCGATGTTCCAGCCGATCCGCGTGGCCGTCTGCGGACGCAAGAATGCTCCGCCGCTCTTTGAGACGATGGTTGTTTTGGGCCGCGACGTGTGCCTTGAGCGCATTCGCGAAGCATTCAGGAACCTTCAATCGCTCGCTTAACTCACTCGGTTAAACAAAGACAAGCTAGGAATCGCCGCTATGACCAACGGAATTTCGGAAAGCCCAGACGCTTCAAATCGCGATCCTCACACCCACTCCAACTTTCTCCATGACCAGATCGCCGAGGATGTCCTCACCAAAAAATACGGCGACGCGATCGTGCAGACGCGCTTTCCTCCCGAGCCCAATGGCTATCTCCACATTGGCCACGCCAAGGCGATTTTTCTCGATTTTGGACTGGCAGACGAGTTCGGCGGCAAGACCAACCTGCGCTTCGACGACACCAATCCCGAGAAAGAAGAGACGGAGTACGTCGATTCCATCAAGACCGACGTGCGCTGGCTCGGCTTCGACTGGGACAAGCTCTGCTACGCGTCAGACTACTTCGGCCAGCTTTACGAGTGGGCGTTGCAACTCGTTAAGGCCGGCAGCGCCTACGTCGATGACCTCACGGCCGACGAAATTCGCCAGCACCGCGGCACGCTGACCGAGCCCGGCACTGACAGCCCTTATCGCAATCGGACGATCGACGAAAACATTGACCTTTTCATCCGCATGAAGAAAGGCGAATTTCCCGACGGCAGCCGCGTGCTCAGGGCCAAGATCGATATGGCCTCGCCCAACCTGAACATGCGCGATCCTGTGATGTATCGCATCCTTCACGCCACGCACCATCGCACCGCCGACGAGTGGTGCATCTATCCCATGTACGACTTCGCGCACGGCCAGTCCGACTCGATCGAACATGTCACGCATTCAATGTGTACGCTCGAATTCGCCGACCACCAGCCGCTTTATCGCTGGTTCATCGAGCAGCTCGGGATTTTTCCTTCGCAACAAATTGAATTCGACCGCCTCAACCTGACCTACACGCTCCTCTCGAAACGCAAACTACTCCAGCTTGTAACGGAAAAGCGTGTGAACGGCTGGGACGATCCGCGCATGCCCACCCTCTCCGGTCTTCGCCGTCGCGGCTTTACCCCCGAGGCCATTCGCGCCTTTTGCGCCGCCATCGGCGCTTCGCGGACCAACGGCAGCACCGATGTTGAGATGCTCGAACACTTTCAGCGCGACGACCTGAACCACCGCGCCAGCCGCGCCATGGCTGTGCTGCACCCGCTCAAGCTTGTCATCGACAACTACCCCGAAGGCAAAGAAGAATTCGTCGAGGTCGCCAACAACCCCGAAGATCCGTCAGCCGGAACGCGCCAGGTTCCGTTTAGCCGCGAGCTCTACATTGAGCACGACGATTTCCGCGAGGTTCCTCCGCCCAAGTATTACCGGCTTTCACCCGGAAAAGAGGTGCGTCTGCGTAACGCCTACTTTGTCACGGCGAAAAGCGTGGTGAAAGACGCGCAGGGCAACGTGGTCGAGGTGCGCTGCACGTATGATCCGGCGAGCCG
>CAZVYV010000642.1:0-1992 GCA_964630985.1 uncultured Occallatibacter sp. | reverse complement strand
GTGCTTGCAGGGTTTTGGCCGGGATTAGGGTTGGACTGGGCGACGGGATAATATGGCCCTCCTGTGGACGTGCCTCTGTAAATGTTGTAAAAAAGTACATTTGGCACCGCCGACCATGAGAGGTTAACCTGCATTTATTTCTGCGCCAACGCTGCTTTCCGAAGATTGTCTAGCGGCATACTCCACGGGTCGTTAGCCGATGAATTGCCCTCTGGGTTGTTTGAACGAATCATCGGAGGCGGGCTGGAGCGAGTCGTAGCGGCCTGCATGTTATTCGCCCATGTCTGATTAATTTCGTCGGGAGTCAGCGCCTTGTACTGATTTTCTCGGACGCACATAGTGTGCGCGGCAATCATTGACTGCGGGGAAAAATCCCACTTGTTATCATCAATCTTCTTGCTCAGGGCTTCAATGGCTTCTGGGGTATTCGGAAAGTCTTGACAGGATTGCAGGAAGTTGGCGGCCACGGCCTGATTCTCTACCTCTGCCGTAACACCCTTAACCTTCGACAGGTCGGTCTTGAATTGTTCGGCGTTTTCGTAGCCCAAGCCTTTTGCCGTCTGCTCGACGATGTAATCCTGCCACTGCTTTTCTTGAACTTCGGTAGGGGTTTGGGGTTGCACGACTGGTGCTGGTTGGGTCTTGAGGCGTTCCACTTCCGCTTGTGCGGTAGTCGCCAAACCTTCGTAGTGGCGGCGGGTTTCCACTTTGGAATCAGCGAGCTTGGCAGTTACCTCCAAAGGGTCGCCGGAAAACTTCTCTCCCGTTTCCAATGTGACTTCAATCTTTCCGCCTTCGAGTGTTTTTAATTCGTGGTGAGGCATAAGGACGTTACGCTCCGTTTCTTAAACTATCGGCCAATCTCCGAAAATCGCGTCTTCCATGACTCTTGCGTTCGGCTGATTTTGTTTATCTTCCCGCTCCTTGATTTCTTCCAAGATGCGGGTTCTTTCGGCATTGCACTGGGCAACGTAATCGGAAAGGCCGCGATACATAGCTTCCCGCTGTCTCCAGCGGTCTAAATATGCGGCCTTTGCGTGGTCACTCGCCTCTGGCGGCAATCCTATCATATCTTCGTGCGCCTCTTCTATGAACCCCTCCATGAGCTTCTTTAGCCTCCGCCATCCCGGAGTGTTCACGGTTTGATAGACTTCACGGAGTTCCGCTAGGGCTTGCGCCTCCGTTTTGTCCAGGCGGAGGCTGTTCGTTTCCTGTTCGGGTATCAAGCGCAGTCCCTTCAAACTCGTTAAGAATTGTGTGAGCAGCTTGCGGAGTGAGAATTTTTTCCAAAGCTGTCTTAAGTAGAGTCGTGTCGTCTCGATTATTTGCCACTTGCTCATGCGATTGCAACCTTTGCTGTTGAAGTTGCTGTTTCATCATCTCAGGCAGCATCTTCATCTGCATAAACTGCTGCTGCTCTTGCGGACTCATCGGCACCCAGAACGCTCCCGGAGGCAAGCCATACGTATCATTGGCGGTGCGGGTGAACATAGTCATATCCGGCTTTAAACCGTTCTGCATCTGTAATTGAATGAATTCCGGGTTCAGGTAGGTCTGGAATAAAAGCCCTAGACCTCCCTGCGCGAGAGCGTTCCTAGTTCGCATCTTCGACGAAGCGTTGATTTTAAACTTCACGTCCGCATTCAAGATGTCAATCGGGTCTATGGTCATTTGCTGCATTTCTGGGCCTAGAACCTGAATCATCTGGTCTGCGGGGAGGAAAATCTGGTTCAGTTTGTGCAGAATATCGAGGGCCGGAACTAGGAACTGGTCTTCGGCATTCTCGACGTGATATTGGATTCTCTTTCCGCTTGCTCCCTCTTGCGAACTAACGCCCGTAGCTGTGCGATTTGCGCTATTTCCGCCCGACGTGGGGGTTCCGAGTACGGCCAAATCCGTGACTCCGGTTTTCTTTTGGACTCGTTGCTCAAGGGCTGCTACCTCCGTATAAGCGTTTTGCGTGATGTTGCCCATCTCAAAACGAATGTAATC
>CAZVYV010000641.1:0-1999 GCA_964630985.1 uncultured Occallatibacter sp. | reverse complement strand
GTTGTGACGCCACCGCTCGAAGTGGTGATGGTAGGAGCCGTCGAGCTGGATACGATGGTGCCAGCAGGTGTCCCGGAGCCGCCCATGATGGTCAGAACGCCGTTTGCCTGAGTGGTTCCAGGCGCGTAGCCGAACTGGTAGCCGGTTGGAGCAGTTCCCGCAGGCGGATATTCACCGAATTCCACCCAATTTGGGAGCGATGTGGATTTCAGGGCATCGCCCAAAGCGGTGAGGTCGAGCGTGTCACCGTTGGTGCTCGCGCCGCCGTAGTTGCCCGTCAATGCCACGGTGAAGTCGATGAAAAGTTGCTTCTCTGTGGTGTCCGGCGTCGAGATAACGCCCGAGATTGTTGCCTTTGCTGACATGACTCCTCCTAGTATCCGTAATCCCCAAAAGCGTATGCGTTGCGTGCGCCGGAGCGTGGATGCCTGCGAACATTCGACCGCTGTTTCAGCCTAACATCCCGGTTGAAGATCAACTTCGCTTCCTTCTCGGCCCGCGTCTTGAAGGTCTGCGAATCAACGTCGTCCCTGCCGTCGGTGGCCTCGACACAAATATAATCGGCCAGCGCGTCTGTGGCTCCAACAATCGGAACCGGCTGCTGATACCACTGCGTTTCTCCCTGCGTTACAAAATCCGGGAAGAATTGCGCGAAGCGAATCCGCAAATCCATCGAATTCTGCGAGCCGGGCATGTACAGTCTGTCGGCGCGCCATTCAAAGAAACCGTTTCGCCAGCCCTTTGGACCATCCGGCAACCCATCCATCCGGCAGTTCAACGGAGCAAAATAGGCATTCTGGCCGGTGATTCTCTCCCATACCTTCAAGGGAGAATAGAACTGCCGAGGCACCGCGAATTCCGTCCAAAGTTGGGTTCCGTCGAAATAACCCGTCCAATCGAGCCAGCATTGTGAGGCCGGATCAAGTGTTGCCACCGGAGGCAATCCGGTGATCGTATACTCGTCAATTCCGCGCGTGTGCCCGAAGTTCGCAAGGTACTGTTGAAGCCTCCGCCACGCCGCATTGCAGTAGGTGCGCGCAAACGGCTGATTCACTTTCAGGATGTCGCCGCCAACCTGTTGAATCATGTCGTTCAAACGGCCGCGAGCCAAAGCAAGCGCGCCGCCGCCGTTCCCGTCATCGAGAACTTCATACGGCGCGGTGAGTGCGGGAGGCAACGGCAATTACAGTCCTTTCAAAGCAGCTTGTTCAGCCATGAATTCCTTGTACAACGCCGCATCCATGATGTGACCGTTGGGGCAAGTTGCAATACCAGGATCGACCAAAGCGCCGCAGCCTTTGCACTTGTTCCGCTGCTCGGGGTTGCGCTTGATCATCCAGTCCTCATCCTCAAGGTTCAGCCAGCGAGCGGAAACGTGATGAGTCTCCGGCTGAATGAAGTCGGCATACTTCGGACCCTGCGCGTGATACATGCGAGCTTCCTTGACGTATTCGAGCATGGTGATACGGAGCAGGTCTCGGGCAGCCTCCAATTCCTTTTCGGTCGGAATCGGCCCGGCAGCGCGGAAACAGCCGATTCGTTTGAGCGAGTTCTGCGGGGAATGACCAATGCCGATGCCGAGAATCTGATCGGCGACGTAAGTTCCCTCTTCCTCATCCGACCAGCGCATCCGCTTCGATTCATCAACTTTGAGCGGTTCGCGCACGATGCCGGGTTGAGGTTCCATCGCGGCGTAGGACTCTTTCAGGTCCGCGCCCTCTTCGATGAGCTCGGAGGGCGCCCAGCGCTGATTTTCGTCCTGCTCCCATGCCATCGGTGAACCGACAGCTACGGCCGGGATGAACTTCCGTCCCAGCGATCCCATGAACACAGTTCTCGCCCACGGTCCCACGTTGAAGATGTACACCGTGTTTTCGAGAATCAGCCGTTGAATGCTCGGAATCGTGACCGGTGCGGCCAGCTTCTCGCCTCGCTGCACTTCCGCTACCCGCTTTGCCGCTTCGTCTGCCCGAATGATGCGTCTCGCCATAAAGTCTCC
>CAZVYV010000640.1:0-2007 GCA_964630985.1 uncultured Occallatibacter sp. | reverse complement strand
TGGATGTATTTCCGTAGAGGGCAAGCGACCCCGCCGTCGCGCCGGACGTTCCGAGGGTGGGCGTCGCCGTGAACGCTGGCCCCGCTCCCGCGAGAACCTGTCCCGCCGCGCCGGTGATCGACACGGCGCCCGCCGCGCTAACCACGACCGGAGCCGTGCCAGTGATCGCTCCACCCCCGGACGAAGTGACGCAAGTCGCACAGGTGATATTTCCCGTGGCCGTGGTTATCGCCAGCGGGCTGCTCGCGGTGACGGCGGGCGTGCCGCTCGATGTTCCGGCGGTCCATGTCGGCGTGCCGGCGGCCGCTTGCGTCGCGATTGTCAGAGCGCCGGAAGTGGCCCCCTCGAGTATGAGGCTCCCGGCCGTCGTGCTCGCCGTCCCAAGCGTGAGAGCGCCGGAGGAAATGGTCGCATTGCTGTTGCCGGAGACGGCGGTTCCCGTCGAGGCGTAATAGGTCAATTGGTTGGCGGTTCCGCTATTGACGGTGCCGCCGCCGCTGACGCACGTTCCCCAGGTTAGTATCCCGGGCGTGCTGGTGTTTTGCAGGCACTGGCTCGCCGAGCCCGCCGTGGTCGGCAGCGTGAGCGTATAAGCGGCCGAGGCGCTGTTCGAGCTTTGCAGGCTTGTCGGATAAGCCGTCGTGTTGTCGAGAACGATCACACCCCGCGAAGAGCCGGACACGCCATGATTGACCGTGCCGGGGATCGTCCACTGTCCAGAAATCGTGTAGCCAAAGTCGGCCCGGATCGAGCCATCGCCGGTGGCTATGAGGATCGTGTTGCTGAGCCCGGCGGGCAAGCCGGTGACGTTGGCGCCGAGGATCGTGTTGTTGCTGCCGGAAATGATCCCCGAGCCGGTGTTGGCCCCGAGAGCCGAATTGTACTGGATGTTCGGCGAGGCGGTTCCGGTTCCGGTGCAGGGCGTCGAATTGGCCGTGAACACGGCTCCCACGGTCGGACTGGACGGCCCGCCACAAGCGGACCAATTCGACGTCGTTCCCACCAAGACGATCGTATAGGAGACGCCCGACGTTAGAGATGTCGCGGCCTGAGTAGATCCGAGATTGTAGAAAGTATTGTAGCCTTCGGAAGTATTATAGCTCCCGGACACAATATTGAATAGCGATTGGATGCCATCGCCGACGTTTCCCGAGCCGGTCGTGTTGTAATAAAGGCTCTGACGGCCCAGAGATATGTTGTTGCTGCCGGTTGTGTTGTAATACATAGAATGATCGCCACCGGCCCAATTGTAATTGCCGGTCGTATTGCTGTAAAGAGTGTAGCTCCCGCTGCCGCCGTTCCCGCTACCTGTGGTATTGCTATATATCGAGTAAATTCCACTAGCTGCGTTACTCGATCCAGTTGTGTTAGCCGACAAAGCCCACGAACCGATTGCAGTGTTGTCGTTGCCGGTCGTGTTGCTATTGAGTGCCAGATACCCAAGAGCTACATTGTGGTAGCCACTTATATTATTGTAAAGAGAATATGCTCCAATAGATACGTTGTAATATCCTGTGGTGTTCGATACAAGCGCCCCATAACCGACCGCGACATTGGTCTGCCCTGTCGTATTGCTTCCGAGCGCGGAAAAGCCAACTGCTGTATTATAACCAGCCGTGTCGGCGGTCAGACCCCCGCCGATGCCGACGTCAAAGAGCGGAGTGATCGGGCTCAGGCCGAGAATCGGCGCCCCGTACGCGCCCTGGTTAACTTGCAAGGCCGCGAAATTGCCAGTTCCGTAAACAAACTGTTCGAGCAGATTAGCCGAGCCACCCGTCCCGACGTAGAGACCGTAGCCCGCCGTGGACCCGGTGATAGGGCCGCCGATGGCCAAAGACGCGGAGCCGGCGACTTGGCACCCTAGCAGCCCGGCGTTGTTGTAAAGGAGATAGCCGCTTGGGCATGTTCCGGCGATCGGGGTAGCGGCGGCAATTATGCTGCCGGTTTGCGAACCGACGATCACCGGCTCCCAGGCGCCGCCGATGTTGAATTTATAAATTCCGGAGT
>CAZVYV010000639.1:0-2008 GCA_964630985.1 uncultured Occallatibacter sp. | reverse complement strand
TGAACTGCACATCCACCGTGGTCTCCACTTCCACCGGCTGGCCATTCAGCATGTACGGCCGGTAGCGCCACTGCTTCACCGCATCCACTGCCGCCTGCCGCAACATTGCTGGCCCCTCCGCCACGCGCAAATTCTCGATCGCACCCGTGCGCGAGATGGTCGCCTGCAGCACCACCGTGCCCGATGCGCGAATCGCCTGCGCCACAGCCGGATACGTCGGAACGACTTTGTAAATGAGCATCCCTTGCATCACGCCTGACGACACGTGCTGCGTCGCCGCAGGCATTGCCTGCCGCACATCAGGATGCGTTCCGCGTCCATTGAACGGACTATCGGGACTACTCGTGCCGGCAAGCCCGCCGCCGATATCCGCGGTTCTCACCGGCCCGGGATCGTCCGTTGCGCCGGGAACCCATGGCTGGCTCGGAATCTGTCGCGGAGCCAGTATGACGTCGTCCGGCATCTCCGTCCGCTCGTTCGGCGCCTGCTCCGGCCTCACCACAGGCCGTACGTCTTGAACCGGCGCGGGCTCTACCATCGGGATCGCGTTCGTGATCTGCGGCAGCATCTCTGGGTGAAGGATCGGGATGATCGCGAGCGCCAGCAGAATGGAGCTGTTGAAGGCCAGCGTCGCCATCATCCAGCCCCGGCTGCGGGTCTGGATCCTGCCCATGGTTTCAAACGTGGAGTCTTCGAACATGGTCGCCTCCCCAAACTTCGATTCAGCCGCGCCGGCCAAGAAGATCGAAATGGGCGAACGTGCCCAAGCCGCTCCACGCGCGACCTGCGGCGGGGAGCGGGAGTCAAGTCTTGTCGATCATCCCGTTCGGTACCACTGTGCTTGTGTAGACACCGTGCTCAGTCAAACTGTTCCCGCAATGCGCGAGAAAAACCTCTGCACACGTTTGCCGATCAGACTGTTCTTGGGTAACCCGTTCTGAAACTCTCTGCGGAGTAGCGGTGTCCCGGAGGGACAGAGGAAGTTAGCCCAGGACAAGTCCGCCGTGGCGGACGCAGTCCTGGGAAAAGGCAGTGAAAAATGACCTCAGCCCCGTAGGGGCGGCGGAAAACATTGTCAACGAACCGTCTCCACCGTCTCCACCCGCGCCTCAATCTGGCGGTTAAACCGAATCAGCGCGATCCACATTCCATCATCGTCGCGTTTCCACACCAGGTCCCCGCCCAACTGCCGCGCGATCAGCTCCGGCGGTAGGTCGTGGTGCAGTCCGAAGTAGCGTTCGTCGAGCGCTTCACCACTCAGCTTTTCCAGCGGCGAGTCCGGATCGTATTTCGTTGAGAACACCAGCGCGGCCGAGAACTCCTGCGATTCTTGCGCCGCTCGCGCGATCTGCCCGGCAGAAAAATCGTCAATCGCGACCACGTCCCACGGATGCTTCACATACCCAAGCTCGGGGTGCGTCAGCTCGTCCGTCGCCGGCCACGCGCTCAGCACCGTGGCGCCCGGATACAGCTTCGCCAGTTCCACAATCGCCGATTCATGCATCCGCACCACGCGTGCATAGGCCAGGTTGTCTTCTGGAGCAAATCCGTACGGCGGATTGACAAACAAGCCCACGAAAAAAGCCGCAGCCGAAATCAGCGCTAGGCCTTGCCAATAGGGCACGCGCCGATAAAAGGTCGCCACGGCCGCCAGCAGCACCAGCGGATACATCGGCAGCAGGTAGCGCGTGAGCAGTGCACCGCCGAGCACGCTAAACAGAACCGCGTTCGCCAGTAGCAGAAAGAAAATCCTCATCTCGACCGCCGGAGCAATCGTCGCGCGATCGTGGCCGTTTGCGTCGGGCCTTGGACTGAGCAGCAGTGCTGCAAAGCCCATCAGCACCGGCACAAACAGGTTCATGTGCGCGGTCAGGTGCAGAATGCGATGACCGAACGCCGCCAGAATGCGCAGCGGCGTGAGCGTCGCCTCTGCGTTGTAGCGCAGATACTCCGGATTGCCGAAGAGAAATCCCGTCTTCGCGTAGTGATACGAATACCACCCCGCCAA
>CAZVYV010000638.1:0-2012 GCA_964630985.1 uncultured Occallatibacter sp. | reverse complement strand
TTGCTGCCGAAGTTCGATCCCAGCGGCCCGCGCGTTCCGTTCACCTGTCCGCCGCCGATCGGGTAATACACCGTGTCTTCGCCGCCCGCGCCGCACGTCAGCGTGCCGGGCTGCACTTCGCTCGTTTGGCTCAGGCTAAGGCACAACGACGGGTCGCCAGGATTCGATTCGACCAGCACTCGCTGCCGGTGACTTGAAGTTCCGATGTAGCTTGCGCTCAGCACCGTGTCCGGACCCGTCTGCCGCTCGATCGACAGCATCCACTCTTCCGTAAACGGCACGCGGTTGTGCACGTTATAGCCCGGAATTCCGCTGATCGGCTCATACGTGCTCCAGTCGATATTCCCGTCCGGGTGGCTGCGCGACGAGTTCAACGGTGCAAACGTATAAGGGAACGGCTGACCGTAATTCGTCCCGTCGGCCGCAGTTACAAATGGCGTTGCGAACAGCGGCGGGGCAGGGCTGGTGTACGTAGTCCCGTATGGCGCATTCGCTGCCAGCACACTAATCGACAGCGCATCGATCGCTGTATAGAAGTTGCCGAAGCTCGCGCGGATGCTCGTTGTTCCCGGGCTGCCGAGCACATGCTTGAGCGGCCCGCTACTCGCCTGCGGAGACCACGCCGCTCCGACGCGCGGCGCAAACTCCAGGTTGTCCACTGGCGCCAGCGTCCGCGGAACGCCTGGATCACCGGGATACAAAATCCCTGCCGGCGCGCCCGGAAACACCTCGGACTGCGCACCCGCCTCAAACGTCGAAATCTGATTATATTTTTCCGTCCACGGCGCGATGCGATCCCAACGCAACCCGTAATTCAGCGTCAAGCTGGGCCGCACGTGCCAGCTATCCTGCGCGAACAGCCCTACATATCGATTGCGCGCGTAAAACGGATTCAGTTGGCTCTGGTTGTACTGGCTTGGCACGCCGATCAGAAAATCCGCAAAGTCCACGCCCGTTTCCGTTCCCGAAAACACAAAGTTCCCATTGAACTGAGCGATCGGGTGTGCGTTCACCTGGTCAATGTGAAACTCTGCGCCCATCTTCATCGTGTGGCTGCCCACCACCTTCGAGAACGAGTCCGAAGCCTGATACGTGTCGTTTGCCTGGATCAATTGATTCGCCGCGGCCCCGATCGAGTAGCCATTGAAATTCAGGTTCTCCACGCTCTGGCCCTTGGGATCGAGCGCCACAATGCTCGGCGTCCCATCGGCGTTCGCAAATCCTTGCGAAACCAGGCTCACGTCGCGTCCGCCCACTGGCTGTCCAAGATTTGTCATGTCGCGCAGAAAACTCAAGTGCGCCTCGTTCACCGTTGTCGTGTTGATCGCTTTGGTCGCGCTCAGCGCCAGCAACTGCGCGCGTCCCGTCGTCAGCGCGTCGAACCCCGGCACGCTGGCTCCGCTTTGCGCCGTCGGATACGGATTATCCAAATTGAAATCGTCAACAAAGTAGTACGCCGAGGCCAGCCCCCAGCGCGTATTCGCATCCACGCGAGCGCTCGCCTTGTCGTCGCGCACCGTCTGGTTCGATGCCGATGTCGCAAAACCGTTCGCATTGCTCGGCGCCGGAATGTACTGCAACAGCCGTTGCGCGGGAACCGACCATGCGCCTTGGGGAATCTGCGCGTTTCCAAACACGCACTGCCCCGCCTGCGCATTCGCGGTCGTGCAGCCGTCAAAGTAGTAGGGCTCGCCCTGCGTTACCGCGTAACCCAGCTTTTGCGTCAGCAGGCCCGCTAAGTATGGCCCGCCCACCGTCCCAGTCAGCAGTGTGTTGCCCTTGCTGTCTACAAAATCAGAAAGATCCCCGGTCCGATCCGCGTTTGACGGCACGCTGATTTCGCCGGTATCGATTCCCTGAGTCTGCCGCGTGCCTTGATAGTCGGTAAAGAAGAAGAGTTTGTCGCGCCGGATTGGACCCCCCAGCGTTCCGCCAAACTGGTTTTGCCGGTACACGCCGCGCGTCGGCGAAAAATAATTCCGCGCATCCACATCCGTGTTCCGCAAAAAATC
>CAZVYV010000637.1:0-2015 GCA_964630985.1 uncultured Occallatibacter sp. | reverse complement strand
GTCCTTCTTGTCATGGATGCGACGACGGGCCAAAACGGCCTCCAGCAGGCCCGCCAGTTCACCCAATCCGCCGGCGTCACCGGCATTCTGCTCACCAAGCTCGACGGCACCGCGAAGGGTGGCATCGCCGTCGCCATCGCTCGCGAACTCTCGCTTCCTGTCCGCTTTGTCGGCGTCGGCGAAAAAATGACCGACCTGCTAGAGTTTTCACCGGTAGAATTTGTTGATTCATTGCTCGAATAAAATGGCTACTGCCGGCCCCATCAACGACCAAGACACGTACTGGATGCGCCGCGCCCTCGAACTCGCGCGTCGCGGCATCGGAGTCACCTCGCCCAACCCCGCCGTCGGCTGCGTCATTCTCGACCGCGCCGGCCAAGTTGTTGGTGAAGGGTGGCACGAATACGATCTCCTCGATCACGCCGAAATCGTCGCCCTCCGTGAAGCCACGGCTCACGCTGGCGATCGCGTTCACGGCGGCACGGCCTACGTCACACTCGAGCCCTGCTCAATCACCGGCCGCACGCCGCCCTGCACCGATGCGCTCATCAAAGCCGGAATCGGCCGTGTCGTCGCCGCCACTATCGATCCCAACCCCGCCGTCGCTGGCCGCGGTCTCGACGCGCTCCGCGCGGCGGGCATTCAAGTCTCCGTCGGCCCGTGCCAGGCTGAGGCCCGCCGTCTCAACGAGGGCTTCGCTTGCTGGATTCAGCACCATCGTCCCTTCGTCCTCATGAAGGTGGCCATGACCCTCGACGCGCGCATCGCGCCGCCGCCCGCGCAGCAAACACCCCACGCGCCCTACTGGATCACCAGCGAACTCGCCCGCGCCGCCGTTCAACCACTCCGCTGGGCCGCCGACGCCACCATGGTCGGCGTCGACACCGTTCTTGCCGACGATCCCTTGATGACCGACCGCAGCGGTCTGCGCCGCCGCCGCCCGCTTCTACGCATCGTCCTCGACTCCGCCCTGCGCATGCCACTCGACTGCAAACTCGTCTCCACCGCTCAGAAAGACGTCGTCGTCTTCACTGTCTCCCACGACGAAGCCCGCATTCGCGATCTTGAGAGCCGAGGCGTCCGTGTCGAAGTCTTTCCTTCGGATGCCGGCCGGGTTCCCCTCGACAAATTGCTCGACAAACTCGGCGAAGAGGGCGTCCTCACCCTCCTCGCTGAAACCGGCACGCGCCTGAACACCGCTTTCCTCGCCGCCGGCCTCGTCGACCGCCTTCATCTCTTCATCTCGCCGCAAATCATGGGCTCCGACGCCGTTCCCGCCTTCAAAGGTCTGCCTAGCTTCGTCCACATGACCGAAGTCGAGGTCGAGCGCTATGGCGACGACCTCGGCCTCAGCTCGCTCCTTCGCGATCCCTGGCCGCCCGCGCAACATTAGCGATCCGTTCTTATCTCAACTCTGTCATCCTGAGCGAGGTCGCCGCGGCGACCGAGTCGAAGGATCTGCGGTTGTTCTTCCCTTCCTCGGAAGCGAAGTGGCTCAATCAAAGTCGAACCGCCGTTTCATGCGTCCTATAAAATATACGTAAACAAACGCGGCTCCCCTAAGAACTGAGAATTGGCGCCGCTCTGCCGTCGCAAGAACGAGAAACTCACATGCACTCTACTCCCCTCATCACCGCTGTCGTCTCGCTCATCGGTCTTGCCGGCGTGCTCGCCTGGCGCATTCGCGAAGGCCGCAGCGCCGTGACCCTTAGAAAGATCGTGATGCCGCCCCTCGGCATGGCCACCGGCTTCTGCATGTTCATCGTCCCCGCCTTCCGCGTTCCATGGACCTGGGGCCTCGGCGCATTCTTCATCGGCGCGGTCATCTTCGCCTATCCGCTTCTGCTCACCTCCGACCTCCATCTTCAAAACGGCGTGATCATGATGAAGCGGTCGAGTGCGTTTTTTGCGGTAATCATCGTTCTGGCCGTCGCGCGTTACCTGGCCCGTGGCTTTTTTGACCGCTTCCTCACGCTCGAGCAAACCGGCGCTCTCTTCTATCTGCTCGCATTCGG
>CAZVYV010000636.1:0-2019 GCA_964630985.1 uncultured Occallatibacter sp. | reverse complement strand
CAATTCCGGCGGATTTTGGCGTCAAGCTTCCGCCGCGCCCGCACCATGCGCAAAATGGGGGCTCGGGCTGGCTCCTCGATGAGGCTCCGGTCCATTGCATCGTCAAGGATGGCGACCCTGGAGAAGCCATTCAGGAAGCAATTGCAGAGACCCACCCCTGCATTCTTGTAGTCGGGGTTAAACGCAGGAGCGGGTCGCGCGGGCCGCATGGCACGGCCTTTGGTTTGCTCACGACTTCGCGCGTGCCGGTGCTCTGTGTTCCGCCCGAAGTATTGCCCGCAGAAGTTGAGCAGTTGCTGGCGCTTCCGGTGGGAGCGCTGTAGCAGGGCAGGCTGACCGGGACACTCTCTGGAGCGCGTTGAGCTGATCGCTTCATGTGGATCGATCGACAGAGTTCGATCGATAGGGAAAATGGGCGGGTGAAAGGAGAAACCGCACCGTTTGTCCGACCAAAATCGAGCACAAATGCGAAGAGTTATGGGCCAGCGCGATGCGGCGCGGGAGATGTTGTGCGCGCAGTGAATTGCTGGGAGTTGGCAGCCGGGCGGGACCTGCAGTTCAAGACTCTTGAAGCCGGGAATAGGGCGAATAAATGCTTAGCAATCAGTCCGATACGCGATTTGAACGTTTGGCCGCCGCGGCGGCGCATCCGCTCGCAGAGCTGTTGGAGTGCCCGCAGGAGGCTGGGAGTCTTCTGGGCGGGGAGTCGCATTGCATCGACTTCGAGTCTGGCCAGGTAGTTTTCCGCCAGCAAGAGACCTGCAAGGGACTGTATGTCGTTGTTTCGGGTGACTTTGTGCGCAAGGCGGAGCGCTTTAAGATGCGCGTCACCTTGGGGTCGGCCCGGCCGGGAGACCTGCTGGAATTGGCCGCCGTGTTGGGAGACCGGCACCATACCTACACTTTGAGTTCAGTGGGGTCCGGATCGATGCTTTTGGTGCCAATCGAAGCCTTGCACCGGGCATTCGAAAGCTATCCGCCGCTGCGGATGCGGCTCCTGGAAGAACTGGCGCGTGAGGTTTCGAGAGCTTACATCACATGCTGCCTGACTCATGTGACGCCAGCCCGCAGGCATGGCAACCGGACGGCGACAGCATAATCTCCGCGCTGCGAGAGGAATGCCGTCTCAGATCCGAGTGATTTGAATCACAATTCATCGCGCCTGCCCGTGGTAGCCTCCCCTCATGATGCGCAGCGCATCGCGAGACGGAAACGCAACATAGGGGGTTACGTCCTCCCCCGGTGCCGGATCGTTATCTGCGCTATACTTCTGCTAACGTTCAGCGAACATCGGTATAGTTATGGCCACGCTCCACTCTCATCACGCTCCGGAAGATTGTCTGAATTGCGAGCATCGGCATCTGCGAATGTTTTGCAATCTCACCCCGGAAGCGCTGGCGGACTACGACCAGATCGGCATCATGATGAGCCATGCTCGCGGGGCCAAGTTGTTCTCAGAGGGCGATCCTGCACGCAATGTCTTTGTTATCTGCTTCGGGCAGGTAAAGGTTTCCTCCACCTCGCGCGACGGCAAGACGATGATCCTGAAGATCGCCGGTCCGGGCGATGTGATGGGTTTGAGCGCGGTACTCGCCAACGTGCCGCACGAAGTGACGGCCGAGGCCATTGAGCCCTGCCAGGTAAAAACAGTCCGGAAACAGGAATTTGTCGAGTTCCTGGGCCGGCACGGTATCGCATCGATGCACGCGGCGCAGTCGCTGAGCGGCGAATACCTGACAGTGTTCCACGATGCCAAGCGACTGGCGCTTTCAGGTTCAGCTGCGGGACGCCTGGCTCGCCTGCTTCTGGACTGGGGACGCGATTCGGCCAATGGCAAACCGGAGATTCGCTTCACCATGGCTCTGACGCACGAAGAAATCGCCAACATGGCGGGCACCTCGCGCGAGACCGTGACGCGGTTGCTGAACCAGTTCCGTCGCGACCAGTGGATCACGATCAAAGGTACCAGCCTGACAATCGTGAAACCCGATCAGCTGGAACGGTTAACGGCGTAGAGCG
>CAZVYV010000635.1:0-2020 GCA_964630985.1 uncultured Occallatibacter sp. | reverse complement strand
CCAACTCCATCATGTATCCGACGATCTTCGCGCTCGGCATCGCCGAACTGGGACCTTTGACCAGCAAGGGTTCGGGCGTGATCACGATCGGCAATTTCGGCGGAGCAGTGATTCCGCCGCTTTTCGGGCTGATCGCCGACAAAGCGGGCTACCAGCACGCATTCCTGTTACCCATCGCCTGCTATCTCTTCATGATCTTTTACGGCGTGTCAGGGTACAAGCCGGAACGCACGGAAGCGGTATAAGAAGATCACAATTCGATTCGCTCGGGCCCTTCGGCGCTCGCCGGAGGGCTTGTTTTTTGGGGTGATCAGGCGCTCAAAGCCAGTCGGATCGCGAGGTGAAGAGCGCCGCTTCGCTAGCGGCGCTGTGGACACGCTGCCTCAGAGTGAGACAACAAGGTGCACAGGGCCGGGACAGCAGCTGGAGCGTGTTACGACAGCGATTGTCTGGCGGCGCGACATCGTGAATCGCGACGAAACAATCGCGGCTTCAAAAAAATTAGAAGTTATGACTAAAGTTATTTTGGCCTGGACCGATGAAGGTTGTGGATGCGAACAGGCCCATCCGGAAGTGACGGCGGCTTTGGCGGTACAAGCGAAGCGCCGACGGATTTGAGGGGCGGCAGGGCATCCGAAAAGGAGTTGGTCCCATGGCCCTCGGTGTTTTAAACAATCTGTCGGCAATCTACGCTGAGAACAATCTCAACAACACGAATGCAAGCCTGCAGACGGTGCTGGAACAGTTGTCGTCGGGGTCGCGCATCAATTCCGGAGCGGACGACGCAGCCGGGCTGTCGCTGGTGAACGGCCTGGCGGCGAATTCCGCGGCGCTGACGCAGTCGGGGACGAACGCAACCGAAGGGGTAGGCCTGCTGCAGGTGGCCGACGGGGCACTTTCGCAGATAACGAGCCTGCTGAATCGCGCGGTGACACTGGCAACGGAAGCTTCGAACGGCACGCTGAATACCGCGCAGGAATCGGCAGCCAACCAGGAGTACCAATCGATCCTCTCGGAGATCAACAACATTGGATCGACCACCACCTACAACCAGAATCAGGTTTTCACCGGTTCGGCGAAGGGCGTGGCGATCTACACGGGCGATTCATCGTCCGCGGGCTCGTCGATCGATACCCTGTTCTTCGCCAAGTTGAGCTCGGCGACAGTGGGCGATGCGGGCGGCACGGTGCAGCAAAGCAATACCGGATTCTTTCTGGATCTATCCTCGGATAACGCCGGACCGCCGATCACTTTGAAAACAGCGGCCTCGCAGGGAGACTCTATCACCGGCGGTGTGCAGTTCACGATCGAGAACGCCGACGGCACCACAAGCATCATCGATACCTCGAAGGCTACGACGCCGGCAGCGACGGTGGGGGATCTGATCACGGAGATCAACGAGCTCGGCATCCCGGGCGTGACGGCGAGCTTCACGACTTCCGGCGCGGCCGGCATCTCGACCGGAGTCGAGGCTGGAGACGACACAGGTATCCTGTTGACCGACACGGACCCGAATGTGACGATCACGGCCGGCAACACCGCCTTGAAGGACACGGGAGCAGGCGCAGGTACCCCGATCTACACGACGAAGTCATTGGAGGCGACCGAAACCATTCAATACGTGACGGCGGCAGGGGGAGATCAGTCGGCGGATCTGGCGAATACGGATCTGACCACGGCGGGCGGCGCGCAGAATGCAGAATCGGCGCTGAATAGCGCTATCACACTGGTGGCCGCGCAGGACGGGTACATCGGCGCGCAGATCAACACTCTGACATCCATCAGCCAGGTCATGAGCACGCAGCAGGAGAATGTGGTTTCGGCACAAAACGCAATTCAAGCCACCGATTATGCCTCGGCCACTTCGAACATGTCGAAGTACGAAATTCTGAGCCAGACCGGTATTGCGGCATTAGCGCAGGCTAACCAGGTGCAGCAGGAAGTAACCAAGCTGTTGCAGTAGTGCAGGGATTAGGGACCAGGGATTAGGGATTCGGGTTTAGGCGTTATAAGGCAGTCG
>CAZVYV010000634.1:0-2021 GCA_964630985.1 uncultured Occallatibacter sp. | reverse complement strand
TCGGGAGCTTGGAAAGCGGGTTTGTTCGGTGCGGCCTGCCTGGTGCTGACGCTCCCGCTTGCCCACGCTCAAAACTCTTCCATCGCCGGATCCGCTGAAGCATCTCGCGCCAATATCGCTGAAAAAGCTCGCGCACTCGAGTCGCGCGGCAGGCCCGACATGGCCATCCAGCTTTGGCAGCAAATTCTTCTATCCGATCCTCAAAACACGGCCGCCCTCGCCGGCCTCGCCAAGGATTACAAGCTCATCGGATCCGACGCGCTCGCCAATCAAACGCTTGATCGTCTCCGCGCCATCAGTCCTAACGATCCCGACATCGCGCGCATCCAGTCCATGTCGAGCTCGAGCCAGGAGACCGAACAGCTCCGGCAGGCAGGCGAGCTCGCGCGCCAGGGCCGCAACGACGACGCCATGCGCATCTATCGCCAGCTCTATGGCGATCAGCCTCCCAACGGCGACGTTGCTCTCGGCTACTATCAAACGCTCTACGGCACCGCCAGCGGCAAGCAGCAGGCGATCGCAGGAATGCGTGCGCTCGTCGATCACAATTCGAGGGATCCGCGTTATGCCGTCGCGCTCGGCGTCATGCTCACCTACGATCAGCACACCCGCGCCGACGGCATTCGCATTTTGCAGGCCTATCCCTCCGACCCCACTGCGCAATCTGCGCTGCGCCAGGCTCTCATCTGGGATTCAGCGAATCCCGCTTCCACCGCCGAGTTGCGCGAATATCTTAAATCGCATCCGCAGGACACCGAGCTCGCCTCAGCTCTCATCCAAGACCAGAAAAAACTTGCGCAGATGAACTCCGGAATCGCGCGCACACCGGCCGAGCGCGCAGCCTTCGCGGCTCTCAATGCGCACCAACTCGACGAAGCCAATCAGCTCTTCACCGCACTCCTCGCAAAAGACCCAACCAACAGCCGCGCCGCTGCCGGAATGGGTTTCCTCCGCATGCGCCAGCAGGACTTCGCTTCCGCCATCACTTACTTCACGCAGGCCGAGCAAAACGGATACAAAGCGAAAATCGTCGAGGACGCGCTCGCCAATTCGCGCTTCTGGCTCATCCTGAACCAAGCCACACAAGCCTTCAGTCAGAATCAATTCGACGTAGCCGACCAGAAATTTCGCGCCGCGCTCGCCATCGATCCGCGCAGCACAGACGCCCTCAATGGTCTCGCCGGCCTCTCTATCAAGGAGCAGCAGTACACCAACGCAGCCAGCGTCTACGATCTCCTCATTAAAGTTCAGCCAACATCTTTCGACGGCTGGCGCGGCCTCTTTCTCGCCAACGCGCGCGCCGATCAAAATGATCAGGCCCTCTCGATCGTGGCGCGACTCCCGCCCGGCGTTCGCGCCCTGCTCGACAAGGATCCCGAATTCCTTCGCACTCTCGCCGCCATCTATCAGACGCAAGGCCGCACTGCCGATGCCGAGCGCACTCTCGATCTTGCGCTCGCTCTGCCGTTTCCCGGCGATGGCAGCACGCTCAAAAACGACACCAAGCTCCAATACGCCGGAATTCTCATGGAGGCCAAGCGTTTCCCGCAGGCCATCGCGCTCTATGAGCAAGTCGTCGCAACGGAAACCACCAACGTCTCTGCATGGATGGGCCTCGTCAGCGCGCGTCACGAACTGGGTCAGGACGCGCAGGCCGTCGCCGATGTTCAGCGTATTCCCGCGGCCACTTATGAAACCACGCTTGGCGATCCCTGCTTTGTCTGGGAGCTCGGCGCTATCTATCAACAGACGAATCAATTGGACGTTGCCCAGGGAATGCTTGAGCGCGCAGAAAAACTCGAGCTCGCCGCCGGTCATCAGCCTTCCATCGCGCTCCAGTTGGAGCTTGCAGCCATCGATCTTCAGCGCAACAACACCGATCAGGCCTTCGTCATCTACCAGCAGATGCTCGCCGCGCATCCCGACAATGCCGCTGCCTGGAAAGGTCTCATCTCCACCCTCGCTGCTAGCAATCGCAACTCGCAGGCGCTCCAGCAGCTCGCGCAGATTCCCGCGCCCGT
>CAZVYV010000633.1:0-2026 GCA_964630985.1 uncultured Occallatibacter sp. | reverse complement strand
AGGTTGGCCACCGTCACCGTTGCGGCTGGCCTGCCGGCTGTCCCGATGCGCCTGGTTTTCCCGCATCCGGCTTTACATTCGCAATCTCCGGATCTTCGAGAGCCTTGGCGGCGTCTTTCGCATGGCGGCTGCCGGGATCGTATTCCCTCACCTTAAGGTAGTTGGCGCGAGCGTCGGTAAAGTCGCCCGTGTGGCGCTCACTCTCGGCCAGGCCCCAATACACATCTGGATTGTCGGGATCGAGAACCAGCGCGGATTGAAAGCGCGATAGCGCCCCTTTCCAGTCCTTGTTCGTGAGATAGTAGCTGCCCACCTCTTCGTCTTCGGCCGCGGTCTCGTGGTGCTCCGGCACAACTTCCTCACCCTTTTTCTTATGTTTCCCAGGGTGCGTGGTGTCCGTGTCATCGTCCGGCGGATTCAGGTCGCCCATCCCGGCGAGGCTGGAGCTCGAACTACTACTGCTCGAGTCGGCGGCATCAGCCGCCTCTTCCGGGCTGCGCACGGGATCGCCGTCTTCGGGGGGCATGGGAGCATGTGTGCTCGGCTCTTCGTCGCCCGGAGCCACGTCCGATGGGACACGCGTTGGCATCACCGGAACCGAACTCGTGTCCTCGGGGAACGGATTGGCGTTGGTCGGTGGTTTCGCCTGGGGCGGCTGCTGCTCCCGAGCGGGATTTTGCGCGCCTGCCGCCGGTTGGCTTTGGCCGGAACCGGACTGGCCTTGCGCTCGCGCACAGAACCCTGGCCCCGCTGCAAAAAAGCAGCTCACGATCAGCGCGACTCCAAAGTGCGACCTCATGACTAACCCTCTATTGATTGGACGCAAACGGCGCGGCCACAATGCGGACGATCACGATCAACGCAATACGCACCCATCATCAGAATCGCACATTTGCACGATGAATTCATCCGACCGAGCACGCAGCTGCCCCGTGAACGACACCTGCCTCTTTTGACTCGGCAAGTTACAGGTGGTCACAAGCTGCAACTAATCAGGCAATGCGCGAAAACCCGCCCTCAGCAGGGATTTTCCACCCCGCGGCCATCCGCCCTGAACCGCTACAATCACCTCTGGGCCTCACGATGTTTGAGGCGAAAAACAGGAGCGCAACTTCGCATGGGCTACCAGGTTCTGGCCAGAAAATACCGTCCGCAGCGCTTTGCCGACGTGGCCGGCCAGGACCATGTGACGCGCACGCTGCTCAACGCGCTCCAGCAGAACCGCATCGCGCATGGGTACATCTTCTCCGGGCATCGCGGCATTGGCAAAACCACTATCGCGCGCATTCTGGCCATGGCGCTCAACTGCCGGACGGAAGTGGGCACGGCCCAGCGGCCAACTCCCGAGCCTTGCGGCACATGCGACGCCTGCATCGAGATTCGCCAGGGCAACGCCGTCGACGTGATCGAAATTGATGCAGCCACCAACCGTGGCATTGACGAGATTCGCGAGCTGCGCGATGCGGCGCGCTATGCGCCCTCACGCGACCGTTACAAGATCTACATTCTCGACGAAGCGCACCAGATCACCGAGGCCGCATTCAACGCGCTGCTCAAGACGCTGGAGGAACCGCCGGCGCACGTCATCTTTATGATGGCGACGACAGAGCCCGAGAACATTCCCCAAACCATTCGCTCGCGCTGCCAGCACTTCAGCTTTCACGCGGTCAAGTTCGACGACATTCTTGCGCAGTTGAAGATGATTGCCGCCGAAGAAAAAGTCGCCGCCGAAGACGATGCCCTCGCATTGCTGGCCGAGGCCGGCGACGGATCGATGCGCGACGCGCTCTCGATCATGGACCAGGCGATCGCATCCGCTCCGCTCAAAGACGGCCTACCAGCGCTCTCCGCGGAGCAGATTCGCGATCTGATGGGCGCTGTGCCGAACACCGTGTTCGAGCGGCTGATGGAAGCCGTTGCTCAGGGCCAGAGCGCCGCGCTGATGGAAGAGATCAACACGCTCGTAAATGCCGGGCACAGCCCGCTTTCGCTCGCGAGGCAGATGGTTCGCTATTTGCGCAACGCG
>CAZVYV010000632.1:0-2027 GCA_964630985.1 uncultured Occallatibacter sp. | reverse complement strand
GTTACACGAGCGAAGCGCGGCAGTTGCGCGTCGAAGGTGATGTGGTGCTGAGCGTGACGTTCCTGGCCAACGGACAGGTCGTGGTCCATGGCGTGCTTCAAGGACTGGGCCACGGGCTTGACGAAGAAGCCAGGCGCGTTGCCGAGCAAATCCGTTTCCGCCCCGCGACCAATAACGGCCAGCCTGTGGACGTAACGACCAAGATTACCATTACCTTCCAATTGGCATAGAACCGAGCCGCAATTGGCGTAGCCTTACCAAGGTAAGGAAGAAAATGGCCCACTACTCAGCCGCTGCGCCCGGAAAGGCTCGTAGGCCGGGATCAAAGCCGCAAAGAAATCAATAGGAGTCACAAATGAAGTTTTGGAAGATCCCCCTAACCTTCCTCATTCTGACCGTGGGCGTTGCATGTGCGCACGCCAAGAAGCAGCCAAAGTACGAACAGGCGCGCCAGCTCACCCCCGAACAGGCTGCGTTGGTACAAAAGGCCATCGCGCAGGAAAAGGTGCTCATCAAGAACATCCAACTGCGCACCCCGCTTGTAGAAACCTATATTCAGGACAACCGCCCGGACGTGAAGCTCTACGAGGTTCCGACCGACGACCAGTACATGTTGAGCCGCGTGGACTTCAGCAAGGGGTTCTTTGACAAGAGCTACGAGCCCAAGGCGGAGGTCCATCACGGATTCTTCAAGGGTTCCTTAGCGGCGATGACAGGCCTTAGCAGGGCGCTCGGTCTGGAAAAGTTTACCTACCAGCCCAACGGTTTCATGCAGATGATGTTCGTTGACCCGTCGGGATTCGATCAGCAGCATTATGTATTCAGCTTTGTGCGCCGCGAATTTCTGGGGACGGTGCGCACCTGGGTCTACGATGTGCATCCCAAGGCCGACGTCAAAGGCATCGGCCGGTTCTATGGGCGCATCTGGGTTGAGGACGAGGGCGGCAGCGTGGTTCGCTTCAACGGCACGTATACCGGACCCACGACCGAAGACTCCTCAAAGTATTTCTTCCACTTCGACAGTTGGCGGATGAACGTGCAGCCCGGAATCTGGTTGCCGGTGGCCGTATACGTCGAAGAGACGCAGCGCACCGAAGCCGAAAAATCCGTAGGTCTGAAGGCCCAGACGCACTTCTGGGGTTACTCGCTCAAGCTGCCCACGCGGGAAAGCGAGAATGTGAGCGTCAAGGTCGACGAAGCCGTGGACAACAGCAACGACTCACAGGACGTGGGCCCGCTGCAGGCCTCGCGCATGTGGATCACGCAGGCCGAGAACAATGTGATCGATCGTCTGGTAGAAGCGGGCCTCGTTGCGCCGCTCAATGCCGGAGGCTATGAGAACAAGGTTCTGGACCAGATTGTGATCAACCTGGTGGTGCCGAACAACCTGGCCTTCACCGACCAGATTCACACGCGAGTACTGTTGACCGATACCGTGGAAGCTACGACCGTGGGAAATACCATCCTGCTGAGCAAGGGTCTGATCGACAGCCTGCCAAGCGAAGAAGCGATCGCATCCGTCATAGCCATGGAATTGGCTCACATCGCCATGGGACACCACATCGACACCCGCTACGCATTCAACGACCGGTTGTTATTTCCAGACACGGCCACATTCCAGAAGATCGACATGAACCACACCGATGTGGACAACGAATCCGCGTCGAAGAGGGGGATGGAGTATCTGGAAAACTCGATGTACAAGGACCGGCTGCCGAACGCGGGCCTCTACTACGAGCAGTTGGCGGATCGGGCCAAGGTACTGAAGGCGCTGAATACGCCGATGCTGGGCGACTCGCTGATGAGGCCGGATGGCACGCCTTGGATGGCCGCGCTGGAGCACGACGCTCCCAAGCTGAACTGGGACGACCTGGCGCAGACGCCCGCATTGCCGCTGGGAAGCTGGCTCAAGACCGATCCGTGGGACGACTCTGTGCACATGCTGAGCGCCAAGCGCTATGCGCCGATGAATGCCCGCGACAAGATGCCGTTCGAGGTGACGCCGATCTTCTACAAGCTGCAGCACT
>CAZVYV010000631.1:0-2030 GCA_964630985.1 uncultured Occallatibacter sp. | reverse complement strand
CCGCCCACCGTCCCCAGGGGCTCTCCCGAGTTCGATCGAGCGCAATCGCGCCAGGTGCCAGGTCGAAGCACCATAAAAACCAGAACAAACCAACAACAAATAATAAAAACCTTCCCCATTTTCACTCATGGGTTGAATGATTGTGGCGGAAGTTTGACGGCCATTTCCAAAGTGCTCCAAACTAGGGCTATAATAACAATTCTTATATATATCTTACGATATCTAAAAACCTTTTTCTTTGAGTGTTTCCAGTGGGTTGGAAGAAACTATATTACTATTATAACTAATATTCTCTATTATTGATTATTAAAGGCTTGCTGCAAATGTAAAGCTGTGCATTTGCGGCGAGTACAAAGCTCCAATCGACCGACCACTAATAGTTAAAGTTTAAAAATATACATCCAAAACAACGGCTTACAGATAGGGTAAATAGTTTTTAGGTGTTAGCTTGCCGACAAAAAGGGTAAAACAGCATAGAACACTTGACAAACTGTGCAAATGCACTACGCATATGCAAAGGCAAAAAACGCATATGCACAGTTTGCCTTTACATAAGGAAAGCTAAAATGACAAACCTCGAGCTGCTGCTCTGGCGTAAAGAGCACAACTTACGCCAGGAGTCCATGTGTACCCGCCTCAGTGTGAGTCGTACAACGTACTCAAATTGGGAACGCGGCGTGCACCCGGTCCCGGCATGGGTTGAAGATCACTTGCAAGGCTTGACGCTTGGGGCAAAAGCGCAAGTGCGCGCTGTGCCGATCAACCCGCGAACGGCCCCCCACCTCTACACCAAAACGCCGCGCGGGTTTGTTAGAACACCCGAACACCCTGGATATGGGGACGATAGTGGTAAAGAATATTTCTTGCCACCTATAAAAACCCTTGACTAACCCTAAAAACTTTGCAATTGTCACGGCGTCGGCGCAAGACGCCGCTCAAAGGGGAGTTTGGGGATGAAACAGGTTTGCGTCTATGAGCGTAACGGCTGGCGGCTCACATCTTACGGCAACGGTTGGGCATATTTGCTGGAAGATACGGAAGGCCCGCAGCTTCGTTCGGCTTGGTTTCAGGATGAGGACGCTGGCGTGTTTCGGGACCGCGTCATGGACTCGGACGGCTGGCTGGTCGATGGCTGCGAAGAGCGCTTCGCGGACTACAGCGAGGTAATGAGCAACGCATGACCGGCGACGGGCGCCGTTGCCACACGGCGCCTATCGGCAATCATGCCAAGGGGAGTTTGGGAAATGGCTGCACTTAGAATGGACGGCACATCTCGGCTAAAACGCGACGATGCGCCAGCGCTCGCTCGCAAGATCATCCGCGCGTGGTTTGAGCGTAATCCGCGGAATGTCGTCTCTTTTCACCGACGCTGGAATGAACTGACACAAGCTTCAAAGGAAATGATGGGGGCGCCGCGTACCGCGATGGTCTATCCGAATCGGATCATGTTTGGTCCACATCAAAGTGAACTGTCCCTTGCCAATATCGCCGGCTGCAACGTCACGGACGACAATAAACTACAAATCTATTTCGACGGGCAAGGCGGAGTGGCGGTTGAATACTCGGCCGTAGCGTGATCGGCGACGGGCGCCGTTGAGAGGGGAATCGTCATGGGAACCAAGAAAAACGTAATCGCAATCGGAACACGCGTCGCACTGTCTGCCAATTTCCTGCGCAACACAGGACTGCAGGTCGGACCCGCCGGCGCGCGCCGCGGCACCGTCCTGAGCATGGACAACATATTCGCCCGCGTGCGCTGGGATGACGCGCCGGACTACGCCGCGCTGGCAAAGCAATGGGGCGAGGACTATGCCGACGACGTACGCGCCAATGGCAGCATGGTAAACCTTGCCAATCTGGCCGCAGTCGGATCGACCGCGATGTCGGCAAACTAACCAGCGACCTCCTATCGCAGCCCCAGGCCATGCTCAGGCGTGGCCTGGAACGGCGATCAGGCCGAAAACACGGGGAATCGCATGACAAGTGAGGAATTGCTGAAAAGCTATGCGGAAGGTAACCGCAATTTCCAA
>CAZVYV010000630.1:0-2033 GCA_964630985.1 uncultured Occallatibacter sp. | reverse complement strand
AACTCGTTGGCATATTTGTTGCCGGAAAGCAAAGAGTCGACGGCATCGGACTGCGTCTGATTTGTCCCGTCGATGCGGATAACGTCCGGCTTGTTCGGGTCGGGCTTGATCACCTGGGAGAACGTCAGGTTGCCCTTCTTTAGATCCTGCTGAATCTCCTGCACGGTGTTATCGGTTTCCTCGTTCACCGCTTCCGACACCTGTACCTGCAGGATCAAGTGCGCCCCGCCCTGTAAATCGAGGCCCATGTGAATCCGGCTGGAAATGGCGCTCAGCAGCGCCTTCCCGCTGACGCCGGATGGGATTCCGAAGATGCCATACAGGCAGATCAAAAGAACGGCAATGATCAGGGCAATCTTGTTTCTGAGATTCTTCTTCATTGGTTCGTTTCTCTAGTCCAAAGTTTGAAAGCCCGGAGGGCCTTACGATTTCGAATCGTCCTCTTGGGTGACCGAAGCAATCGCGTTCTTGGCGATTTCAAGCTTGAGGTTATCGGGGGCGACACGAATCACGAATGAATCGTCCTTGATGGAGATAATGGTGCCGCGAATCCCTCCGGTCGTTGTAATCCGGTCTCCGTTCTTAATACCGGCGAGCATCTGCTGCCATTGCTTTTGCCGCTTCTGCTGCGGCCGGATCATGATCAGGTAGAGGAGCGGAATAAAGAGCAGGATGGGAAGCAGCATGGATAAGCCGCCGCCGGCTCCCCCCGAAATGGGGCCAGCCGCCCAAAATGCGAAACTTGTCGGTCCGTTCATGGTTGGCTCGTGTCCTTCACTCGCCCTCGCGGCCGTCGTTCGCCGGCTTGGGGCGCAGGCTCGCCCGGCCATTGCTGCCGGCGCCTGACAACAGGTTTGTCTCCGGGAAAGGTTCTTGAGGCCTCGGATTTCTCCGGCCCAAGCTTTGGAAGGAGGGTTCGATCCCGGGGGCCGGAAACGCGTTCTTGGCCTGCCCGCATGTAAAACGTAACCCTACCGCCGCATACTTCCTGTTCGACACAGCATTCCCACGGGCATCCAGGCACAAGGAAAGCGGTTCACGCCGCATTGGTCCCGTCCGGATTGCCAGGAAGAATACCTAATAAAGATAAGAAATGCGCGGTGGGTTCGGTGTCAAGGCGAGAGGCGCAGGAGGGTGACGGCAAGCACACATGCCGTTCTTTATAGACCTCTTACAAATTGGCTACCCGTTCTTTACAGAAAAGGGCGTCATCTGGTTGCACGAGGTTCTCCGAGCGTTCCCGCGATGAAGGAACCGCGGCGCAGAAGAGGGCTGAAAGGGGGATCGTCCCCATGACGCTGGAAATTCATGAGCAGACACTGTGGCTGATTCCTGTCGGTCTTGCCGTCAGTTTCATGATATGGGTGCTTTTGAACTGGTGGCAGGAGGAGCGGCGCCCAAAGGACGGGAGCCGGGATTACTCATCCACCGCGGCAGGGTTCCAATATCGAAGTTCCGGCCGCGCACATGTGAGACAAAGCGATTCTCCATTTACAAGAGAGAACCGGCCAAAGTTGACGCCCTCGCCGCAGCGCTGACACACGACGCGATCGCCGGAACGTCCGGGCAGATCAGACGGATCGATGGTGACGTGCACCCACTGTTCGCGGAAAAGCTGCGCATCCGGCAGTTCTCTATAGGCGTGCAGTTGTCTGCGGCTTTTGGTCTCCAGATGCGGATACAGCTGCTCCGCGAGTTCGCGCGTGTTTTCGAGAGCCACAATTCGAATCGCGCGGCCAGAGACGAGATCGACAAAAGTCGCCGCCATTTTGCCCCAGTCTCTGAACTTGAGCGCGCGCTTGCCCAGGCGGCATCCGGTGACGAGCCCGATTGCGTCCGTTGCGCAGCGGTCGATTTCGACATAAGTGATGAGACGCTTGCGGTCTGCGCCATGCGGGTCGGTGATGCCGAGGCGCGCGAGACCCAGCAGAGCCATGCGCACACCGAGAACCTGACCCGCGCACAGATGGCCGTGCGCGGCTTCAGCCTGCCGCAAAAGCTCGTCGAGCGATTCCATGCTGTTGTGCCGACCT
>CAZVYV010000629.1:0-2037 GCA_964630985.1 uncultured Occallatibacter sp. | reverse complement strand
TACTTGAACGAAGGCATCTGTTTGGCAACGGAGAGCATGGTTTCCTGCACCACATCCAGCGCTTCGGCGTCGCTCAAGCCGGCTTTACGCGCCACCCCGTAGATGAGCTTCCAGTAAATGTCGAAGAACTCCTGCCAGCTTGACTGGTTGCGCCAGTCCTTCATCCGGCCCAAGAGCGTCGCACGCGTACGAAGCAGTTCGTCCTCGCTCTTTGACATGAATGATTAATGCGCTTGCGCGCGGCTGTTGGCAAACAAAAAGGAGATCCCCACCGGGGAATCGTTCACGCAACCCTCCTCCAGTTCCATGCTGTCCACAAAGGCGGCTGTGATGATCCGCCGGTTGGCTTCTTCGGCGAGTTGCGAAGCGTTGACTTTGGTCACCGCGCCCGACGAAACTTTTTGTTCCACCAGAAAATACATCGCCGCCGTGAGGCAGCGATGAATCGACTCCCGGTTTTCAGCGCGGAAGCGGCGGAGGACTGGCGCACTTGGCAACTCCGCCTCCCAGAGACAGGGAAAATACAGGTCCCGCGCGACCAGGCTGGCGGCGTCCGTGGAACTGTAAATCTGCCGGGCGTAACAAACGGTGAGCAACACCAGCACGGCGCGGGTCTGCGCGAATGGCGGAGCATCACCGGGCCAAAGCCGCTTGAGGGAATTGTCCTCGATTGTGTCAACCGCCGCCTGTATCGCCTGCCTGAGCGTGCGCGGGCTCGCGGAGACGTTATTCGCATAGACAGCTCTGGATGCTCTCCCCGCCCGCCGAAGATCTGATTGTGTATCTATTGTTATCATAATATTCCTTTTACCATCTGGTTCGTGTTCTGAAGGCGTTACGGGCAGACTGGACAAATCTTTCAAACTAATTTTAAAACAGGCTCTGAAAGAAAAATGGGGTGGCTGCGTATCTTAAACGAAGCCCCGCAGTCAAAGCGGCCGAAATGGATTGCTTGCTTCGCCGCCGTCGCGGACTTAAAAGATGGCTGCGTCGGGGCGGTCGGAAAGTGACGGGATGTGAAACTGATCACAGATATCGGACGGCTGGTTCTAATCGCGAGTTTGGGCTGTGTCGCGCATTGGACCGCGGCCGCCTCAGCACAAACGAACGGCCCCATTCGCATAGTGGAGCTGCGCGGCACGGTGGAAATCCTGACGCGCGGCTCGGATCATTGGCTGCTCACTCCGACAAATCAAATACTTTATCCTCTCGACCGTGTGCGCACCGGCACGAACAGTTCTGTCGGTCTTCTCTGGTCCGACCAAAGCGTGCTGCGATTCGATGCCTTGACAGAGCTGGAAATCCTGCCACCGCAGACGGCCGATGGCGGCCACGGCCTGCATCTTCTCAATGGCCTCCTGTCATTTTTCCATCGAGGCAAGCCGGGCCGCATCCGGGTCATCACGAGCGGCGCCTTTGCCGGCATCGAAGGCACCGAATTTGTCATGGAGGTCCACGCGTTCAATGGAGTTGAGCAAACAACGCTATCCGTGATTGACGGCCAAGTCCTCTTCGGCAGCGCCTCAGACACGCTGGTATTCACAAACGGCCAACAAGGCGTGACCGAATCAGGCAAAGCACCGGTCCGGACCTCCGGCTTCATCGCCAACAACCTTTTGCAATGGTGCTTTTACTACCCCGGCGTGCTTGATTTGAAAGATCTGCCGCTCACAGCCGCGGAACAGACCATGCTCGGCGAATCCCTCGCCGAGTATCGCGAAGGAGATTTGCTCAAGGCGCTGGCGAAATATCCCGGGACACGACGCCCCGGTTCCGACGCCGAACGCGTCTATCATGCCGCGCTGATGCTGGGTGCCGGCCAGGTGGCGGAGGCGGAAGCGGAGCTTTCCACACTGACGTCGGCTGATGTTTCGGAGAAATCCCGGCGCGTCGGCGCGGCGCTGCGCGCGCTTATCGCCGCCATCAGGCGCGAGCCGCGACCGTCTGCCGGCAGCCCGCAACTCCCCACTGAGTATCTGGCCGCTTCTTATTTTGAACAATCCCGTGCCATCCCAGGTGTCTCGCTCCAGGCCGCGC
>CAZVYV010000628.1:0-2040 GCA_964630985.1 uncultured Occallatibacter sp. | reverse complement strand
GTAGGAACACCGAGACTAGTCACCATTTCCTCGGCGGGTTATGAATTTATCCGCAGCGCCGGCATTATTTCCGGCCAACCCACCGTGGAAGGCATCCTCGATACATCAGGGGCAGTGATTCGTCATTTGCGCTGCAGCCCATTATTAGAAAGGACGCTGCCTCAGCACCAATCCATCCTTCAGGGAGAGACGTTTTCCCTGCCCATACCCGCGGATATCCTGGCTCCGCTAGTGGTGGCAGAGGACGTCGTCGATGTGGCGCTCAGGTGGCTGGTGCGCAGAGATTGGGAGGGCATCCAAAAGCTCACGGTTTCTGGTCCTAGACCGGTTCTCCTGTAATTCGGCGGCGGCCATACCACATGCAATCGCAAAGATAATGAAAGGCGTAAAAGGGCGAGAAGCGGAACCGGACGGAATTCTTCCCAAGGAAACAGAAAAGCTGGCGCCTGGAAGTTCGCCATTGGTCCGGCACTCTCGCTTCTCAGGCAGAAAGTAACTCACACGGCCTTCAATTGCACGAGCAGGTCTTTGCTCTCGACCGTATCGCTGATCTGCGCGTAGATGGCTTCCACCACGCCCTCAGCTGCGGCGTAAACAGTGGTCTGCATTTTCATCGCTTCCATCATCAAGAGTTTGTCCCCTTTGGAAACCTTCGTGCCGACGGTGACGGAGATCGTGCTGATCAAGCCCGGAATCGGCGCTGCCGCCTGCAATGGATTGGTGAGATCAGCCTTCGGACGTGCTTTCGCCTGGGGCACAACTTTCTTGTCCATGATGGAAGCTTCACGCGTCATGCCGTTCAGCTCGAAAGTAATGGTACGCCGACCGTCCTTGTCTGGATCGCTCACGTTCACCAGTCGAACGATCAATGCCTTGCCCTCTTCGATTTCGAACGTGATTTCTTCACGATGGAAGAGACCGTAAAAGAACGCCGGCGTGGGCAGCACGCCGGGGTCGCCGAACTCGCGGGAATGTTTCACATAATCGGCGAACACCTGCGGATACATCAGGTGGGAGTAGACATCGTCGTCCGTGGCTTCGCGCTTGAGTATCTCGGCGAGTTCCCTGCGGATTTTTTTAAAATTTGCCGTAACGGCAACCGCACCAGGCACCACGCCCTTCCTGAAATTTTTGCGCGCTTCAGCGGCGCGCTTCTCGCCAAGCACAATGCGCTGCACATCTGCCGGCCAACCGCCCGCCGGCCAGCCAAGGCCGCCACTCATCATATCGGCGACTGATTCGGGGAAACCCTGCGATCCGGGTTCAAGATTTACAACATCGGACGGTTTAATGCCGCGGCTGAACAGGAACAACGCCATATCACCGACCACCTTGCTGCTCGGGGTCACTTTTACGATATCGCCGAAAAGCTGGTTCACCTCGGCATAGGTGCGGGCGATCTCCGGCCAGCGATTGGCCACGCCCATGCTGGTGGCCTGCTCCTTGAGATTCGTATATTGACCGCCCGGCATTTCGTGCAAATAAACCTCGGCGCTGCCGGTCTTCGGCGCGGTGTCAAACGGATGATAATACTCGCGCACCTTTTCCCAATAATCTGAAAACTCGTTCAAGGCTGCGAGATCAAGGCCGGTGTCGCGCTCCGTGTGCTGGAGTGAGGCAACGAGGGAATTCATGTTCGGCTGGCTCGTTGAGCCAGACATCGAAGCCATCGCCAAATCGACGACGTCCACGTTCGCATCACTCGCCTCAAGGATTGCCGCCGCCTGAACTCCCGACGTGTCGTGCGTATGAAAATGGACCGGCAGGCCGATCTCCTCCTTCAGCGCCTTCACGAGCTGATAGGCTGCATACGGACGACAGAGGCCGGCCATGTCTTTGATCGCCAGGATGTGCGCACCCATTTTCTCCAATTCTCGCGCGAGCCGCACGTAATACTTCAGCGAATATTTCGAGCGTTTCGGATCAAGGATATCGCCAGTGTAACAAATCGCCGCTTCGCAGACCGCGTGCGTCTCGTGCACCGCTTCCATCGCGACCTTGAGATTGGGGGTGTAATTCAGCGAATCGAAAATACGAAAG
>CAZVYV010000627.1:0-2050 GCA_964630985.1 uncultured Occallatibacter sp. | reverse complement strand
GCATCGTGCCCAGCAGTTTTGACTGGCCCACGAGCGAGTCTTCCCATGCCCCGCCATTTTTGTTGTCGCGCTTGAAGTAGTCGCAATACCACAGCGCCAGCGGCTTGCCATCGGCGTCATAAACCTCAAACACGCGCACATCCGTTTGCCAAACCGGAAGATCCTTGCGCTCCTTGAAGGTGAGCCCGTACAGTTCGTGCGCCGCGTAAAAAACGCCCTTCTCCAGTACGTTGTCCAGCTCGAAATAAGGCTTCACCTGCGACTGGTCGTAATCGTATTTCGCCTTGCGCACCTGCTCGGCATAGAACTCCCAATCCCACGGCTCGACGGTGAACCCGCCGCCCTGGGAATCGATCAGATCCTGAATATCTTTCGCCTCGCTGGCAGCCCTGGCCGTCGTCGCTGGAACCAGCGCATCCAGAAAATGGATTGCCGCTTCGGGAGTTTTGGCCATCTGATCGGTCAAATCCCACGCGCCGTAATTCGGGTAGCCCAGCAAGGCGGCCTTTTGTTCGCGAAGCTGCGCCAGCCGCGCAATCGTCGCGCGCGTGTCGTTCGCGTCTCCGCGCTCCGCGCGGTTCCAGGAGTTCTCGAAGATCGCCTTCCGTGTGGCGCGGTCTTTCAGGAAAGCCAGATCGGGCTGTTGCGAGGTGTTCTGCAGCGGCAAAATCCAGCCTTGCTGTTTGTGAGCCTTCGCTTCTTCTGCCGCCGCGGCGATCTGCCCGTCGCTCAGCCCGGCGAGCGCGCTGCGGTCCTGCGTCGAATAGGCTCCCGCCGCAGCGGCGGCTAGCAGCTTGGTCATGAACGTGTTCTGGAGCGTCGACTCTTCTTCGTCGAGCGCCTTCAGCTTCGTCTTGTCGGCTTCGGAAAGATTTGCACCCGCCTTCACGAACTGCTGGTAGCTGTACTCGACGAGCCGCAGCGATTCCGCATCGAGACCGAGCGATGCGCGCTGGTCATAAATTGCCTTAATGCGCGCAAACAGCTTCGTGTTCAGGTTAATCGCGTCTGCCAGCGCGGCCGTGCGCGGCGCCTCGTAGTCCTGAATCTTTTCGAGCTCCGGATCGGTGTTCGCCTGGCTCACCAGGTTGAATGCGTTCCACGCGCGGTTGTACAACTGCCCCGAGCGCTCCATCGCCACCAGCGTATTGTCGAAGGTCGGCGCCGCCGGATTGTTGGCGATCGCATCGACTTCCTTCAGCTGCTCCGCCATGCCCGCGTCAATCGCCGCCTGGTAATCGCTGTCCTTGATCTTGTCGAACGGCGTTGTCTGAAAAGGCAGTGTGCTGGTTGCATAGAACGGATTGCTCGGACCGAACTTGACGGCCGCTTCTTGGGTCTGCGCGCCACAAATTCCTGTGGCGCCAAATCCCAGCAGAAGAACAATGGTTGTTCCTGAAACTTTCCTCGTTCTCAAACTTTTGAACCTTTGCAACATGACCATAAGGGCCCCTCAAAAGCCAACGATCCATTGTAGGTGAATTCAACAGCGACGGCGAGCCACCCCAACGACGAAGACCTGTCGTCGGGGGCCCCGGCGAGGAGGCCCTAGAATGGAAAACAAGCTTTCCGCTGCGCGGCCGGAAAATCTCCGGCCCGCCTCGGCGAATGAAATCCCGGAGAATCGATAAGCGATGACGCCCACTGCAACCGCCCCGCAAACCCGCACGCACGCCGAAAACCTCGATCAACTCGCCTCCGTTGCCATCAACGTCGGGCTCGGACTCAAGCCCGGACAAGAGCTCGTGATGACCGCGTCCGTTGACACGCTGCCGCTGGCGCGCCGCATCACCGAGCAGGCTTATCGTGCCGGCGCTTCGCTCGTCACCACGCTGCTCTCTGACGATGAGTCCACGCTGCTGCGCTATCACTACGCTCCCGATGCCAGCTTTGATCGCGCGGCCAAATGGCTCTACGACGGCATGGCCGAGGCCTTCAAAAGCGGCTCCGCGCGCCTCGCTGTCGCCGGAGCCAATCCCAGTCTGCTTTCGAACGAGGATCCCGACAAGGTGGGCCGCGCCAATCGCGCGCTCTCGCAGGCCTATCGCGG
>CAZVYV010000626.1:0-2056 GCA_964630985.1 uncultured Occallatibacter sp. | reverse complement strand
CCAGGCGGGCCATTCAGCAGCACCCCGGGACCGTCATGCACGATCGGCTTGAACCCGGTTCCGTCGTCGAATCCCTGCTTCGTCCGACGAATCATGACCCCGTTCAGAACCCGGCAGCCAACCTGCACCATCGCCCGCTTCTGTTCCATGGCCGCTACCCTTCCGCCCCGCCCTTCCGGGGACGCGTCTCGATATCGCTCACTTCTTCTCGATTTGGTCGCGCAAATGCTTTGATGCGCGGATCTTTCTTCGGGTTGATCGGTTCGAGGCCGCTCAAAATGGACGCTTCCTCGCGCGCCTGACCGCGGACCTTGTCCTCGCTCTCATGCGCGAAGATAAGCCGGTTCGTCACAAACGAACTGCGCTTGTTCTGCTCGATCCATTGGTCGAACCAATTCTTGTCGATGCCGTAATTGAGCGCCGCGCCGCCGACGATGACCGGCGGGGCCGGAAACTCGGACGGCATCGCACCGCGGGGATAAGCCGTGCCTCGGATTCTGACCACCGATCCGGTACGGCGGGCCTGCTTTACTTCCCGGGCTCCAGACAGAGACTCCTCGCGGACCGTCACCATCTCGCACAATTGCAAGTTGATGTAGGGGACGCCGATCTTGCAGGCCACGATCACCTTCGCGCCAGAGACAGCCGGCTTGGCGATTTCCCCCGCGGCACTGACCACCGCACCGGGATCCCGCATCGCATCTTCGTTCGTTTCTCGGATGGCGGCTTCGCGGGCGGCCCTCTTGTCTGCGGCAGTCGGCATGATTCATCCTCGGATATGCTTTCGACCCCTCAAGGGGGCCGAAAAGACTATATACAATTTTCCCCGAGTTTCAATCCACGCTCGAAAGAGCGATCAGACTCCCAACATTCCGGCGATCCCAACGGGCATCCTCGTCACCGTTCCCCAGACACCGCTCGTATATTTCTGCTTCCAGGCGGAGGCTTCAGGAATGAGTTTGTGCGCGCGCAATTTCTCGTTGAAGGCCGGATAGCAAACCTTCTGATTGTCGATCTTGTCGACGACGATCTGAAACAGGTTTCCGATGGCCGAATAGCCCTGGGTGTTCGCGAACGTGCCGCTGGTCTTTTGCCCGTATTGCGGGGCCGGAACGATCTTCATGTTGGGGAAGCCGCGCTTCAGCAAATCCTTGACGAAGACGCCGAAGCTGTTGGCGAACTCCATGGCCAATTGCGACTGCGGCGACAGCGCGAGCGTCATCGGCGTGTCCATTTCGACGGCGCCGTTGGTCTGGTTGATGATCTGCTCCACCACAGCCAGAACATCGTTGTAGATCTCGTTCGCGGTCGCGGCCGGCGAACCCGCGTTGAACCATGATGTCCCGCCCCACGCCTTCAGCGCCGGGGTGAGATAGGCCGACAAGTACGGGTTGTTGATCAGGCCGTAGTTCTGCAGCCCGACGATGCCGAACGCATAGGCCAAGTTGCCGAACCGGTTCAGCAGCCCCGATGCGGCGCCTGTCAGTTCGCCCACATAGTTGATGCGCATCAGGCCAGCGCGCTCGGTCTCCCGCTCGCCATATGCGACGAATGTCTGAAATAGATAGGACTGGAGTTGCGGGTAGTTGAAGTTGATCCCGGCGCGGCCGCTGTTGCCGAAATCGTCGTAGCTCGAAACTTCGCCTTCTTCTTCCACCACTGGAAAGATGCGGGTTTCCTCGAGCCAGTCTCCGGCCTTCTTCTCGCCTCCCATGATCTTCGCCATCTGGAGCGGGGCGAAAACGAACCGGATCACGTCGGGGTCGATGGCTGTCGTCAGCATCGCCGGCAGAGCCGAGTTCGGATCGGTACCCAGCGTGCCGGCTGCGTCCATGGCCATCTGGTTGAGCGACTTTTCCTCGCCAGCATTTTTCCATTCGTCCGGAATGAACATCCGGGCGCCGTCGAAGATGATGCCCTTCTCGTGCCGAAGAATGCCCCTCACCGCATTGAATTCGGCGATTGCTTGGTTCCGGTCCATCTAAGTCACTCCTGGGCGTTCAAATCGATGGTTGAGGGGGGCTGGCGGCGCTATCAGTTGCCGCCGGCGTCGACG
>CAZVYV010000625.1:0-2067 GCA_964630985.1 uncultured Occallatibacter sp. | reverse complement strand
AGCAGCAGGAGCGAGGGGCGTATGCGCTTGCCGCCGCCTTCGCGAAGGTACTCGGCAATCTCCGTGATGGTGCTGACGCTGGATGCGGCGTCGCGGCCAAGTTCCTGCTCTACCGCGACGAGGTCCTCCCTCAGCAGCTCAAAGACCTCCCGCGCCGAGACTATGGAGGATGTGCTCAAAGTGCTCCGATTCTAAAGCATCGACAGAGGAAATGGCGACTTGTTCGAAAGATTGGAACTCGCATTGAAGACCTAAGCCTCCGCAATGGCGGCAATTGACACCTTCATGCCGGGGATTCGAACAGGTAACTTTGCTCCTTGGCGCGCGGGCGGATTTGCTGGAAACCACTTGACCCACTCTTCATTCATCCCGGCGAAGTCTGCCTCTTCAAGAAGGATAACGGTGGCGCTCACGACCCGGTCGAGCGAAGTACCCGCCGCCTTGAGGATGGCCGACACATTCTCGAGACACTGTCTGGTCTGCTCCTGGATCGTGTCCCCAACAACCTTTCCGGTTGCGGGATCAAGGGGCCCGGTTCCTGAGACGAACACCAAGCCCGCAGCCCGTACCGCCTGGCTATAAGCTGGCGGTGGAGACGGGGCGTTCGGCGTCCGAATGATCTCCCTTACCATGGGGCCCTCCGTTCAAGACCAGTGCCAGTGGGCTACGGCGGTTAATTTGTCCGATAGTTCGTGAACTGCAATTCCAGGCCGAGGTCCTTGGCGCGAAGGAGTGCAATGATGGCCTGCAATTCGTCCCGGTCCTTGCTGGAGATTCTTACGGTATCGCCCTGGATGCTGGCCTGCGCCTTTTTTTTGGAGTCTTTTACAAGGCGCACAATCTCTTTTGCTTTTTCCACTGGGATGCCCTGCTGAAGGCTGATCTTCTGGCGCACGCTCTGGCCAGTCGCGGGCTCAACCTTGCCGTAGGTCAGGTTCTTGAGCGAGACGCCGCGCTTGACCAGCTTCTGGCAGAGAATGTCCTTGACCGCCTCCAGCTTGTACTCATTGCTTGAGGCCAATTGGATTGTGTCCTGGCCTTCCAGGTTGACCTCGGAGTGGGTGTCCTTCAAGTCGAAACGCTGGCGAATTTCCTTGATTGCCTGGTCGATGGCGTTGCGAGCCTCCTGCATATCGATCTTGCTCACAACGTCGAATGAATTTTCCTGTGCCATGGCCGTCATGTCCTCAAAGTGGTCGGCGGGCTGCCGCCGACAATTCCTCTATCAGTTTCCCACGTCCGGCTGAAGGTGAAACAGGCGGAGAAAGTTTGCGGTCGTCGCGGCGGCGATTTCATGGGGATTGGCGTCGAGCAGGCCGGCCAGAACTAGGGCGGTCTGCGCTACCAGCGCAGGCTCATTGCGTTCTCCTCGATGGGGAGCGGGCGCGAGCCAGGGGGCGTCCGTTTCCACAAGGATGCCATCGAGAGGCATGCGGGCGGCAACATCGCGGAGCGGCTGCGCCTTGGGATAGGTGAGATTGCCGGCAAACGAAACCAGGAAGCCAAGGTCCAACGAGCGGCGAGCCTGCTCCCAGCCTCCTCCAAAGCAGTGCATGATGCCGCCAAGTCCGGTCGGCCGCCAGTAGTCTTCCAAAACCACGAAAAGATCATCCCAGGCGTCAACTGACTCGTTTGTGCCACGGCAATGAATAAGGATGGGCCGCTTGCGCGTTGCGGCAATCTTAAGTTGGCTGATAAGTCCGGCCCGCTGGACGTCGCGTGGCGCACCTTCGTGATAGTAGTCGAGTCCGATTTCGCCGCAGGCGATGACTTCTGGCTCGGCAAGCAATACGTCGAGTTTGGCCAAAGCGGCTGCATCGGCTTCGGGCGTGTTGTGGGGATAGATTCCGGCGCTCGCGTAGAGCTTTGGAAGACTAACGCCATTCTGGCGCCGCGCATTGAACTCGCGGCAAATCTCGAGCGCCTGATGCATTTCGGACGGCCCTTCGCCAATGCCGATCGAGAGAACCACGCCGACTCCTGCTTCCCGCGCGCGAGCAAGCATCGATTCACGATCATCGGCGTAGCGCGGGCTATCCAAGTGGGCGTGAGAATCGATCAGCAAAG
>CAZVYV010000624.1:0-2073 GCA_964630985.1 uncultured Occallatibacter sp. | reverse complement strand
CTGGCGGCGTTCACATGCGGACTGCTGAACAACCAGCCGATGGGGTTTTATTCACCGGCGGTGCTGGTAAAGGATGCGCAGCGGCATGGATTGAGGGTGCGGCCGATCGACGTGCAGCGGTCGGAGTGGCTGTGCAGTTTGGAGAAGGAAGAGGATCGGTCGGTTTCGCTGCGGATGGGGATGAATTACGCGAAGGGATTGCGGCAGACGTCGGCGGAAGCGGTGATTGCGGCGCGCGGCGAGGGAGGGTTTTTGAGTGTGGACGATTTGACGCGGCGCGTGCCGGAGCTGAATCGCAAAGAGCTGGTGGCGTTGGCGCAAATTGGAGCGCTGAATCCGCTGGGCGAAGTGGAACACCGGCGCGATGCGCTGTGGCAGGTGGAGTGGGCGGGAAGGCCGGTGGGGCCGCTGCTACGCGGGGCGGAGGTGAGTCCCACTCTTCACTGCGCGAAGGATGGAGTCGTTCCCCCACCCAAGCAGAGCTTGGATGGGGCACCCGTGGCGGTGATGCCACTGAAGCAGATGACGACGGAGGAGCGGCTGGCCGCTGATTATGCCGGGACGGGGCTGACGACGGGGCGGCATCCGATTGCGTATCACCGCGAGGCGTTGCGGGCGGAGGGAGTTTTTTCGGCGAAGGAGCTGGAAGCGTTGAGGAGCGGCAGGCGGGTTGCGATTGCCGGATGCGTGATTGCGCGGCAGCGGCCGGGCACGGCGAAGGGATTTGTATTTTTGTCTGTTGAGGACGAGACGGGAATTGCGAATGTGATTCTGACGCCGGATGTTTTTGAGCGCGACCGGGTGGTGGTGACGCGGAACCGGTTTTTGCGGATCGAGGGGCCGGTGCAGAACCAGGAGGGCGTGATTCACGTGAAGGCGCAGCGAATTGTGCCGCTGGAGGTGACGAGGGTCGAGGTGCGGTCGAGGGATTTCCGGTGAAGCAGCGGAGCTAGCGGAGTGGGCGGAGTTAGCGGCGCTAGACCCCGCCCAAGCGGAGCTTGGACGGGGCACCCGCTTTCAAGTCGTGCTGAGTCAACGCTTGGGATTCCCTTTAGCGGCGAACGTTGCAAAATGAAGCTAAGAGCCAATGGCTAAAAGCTGCCTTTGCGGTCCCCTGCCCCGGAATTGCGAAAGCGGGCGAATCCCCCTACAATATGAAGACAGACGAATTGAAGGAAAGGCGAGTATTTTCAGCGATGCCGAAGGAAAAGATTCATCCCAATTACGCCGCGGTGCGAGTGATGTGCGCCTGCGGAAGCAACTTTGAGACGCGGTCGACCCACAAGGGCGACATTCACGTGGAAATCTGCTCGGTTTGCCACCCGTTCTTTACGGGCAAGCAAAGGCTGGTCGACACGGCGGGACGCGTAGAGCGGTTCAGACGGAAGTACGCGAAGAGCGACAAGGCGATTGCAGCGGCGAAGTAAGCCGAGATTCCCAGGTCTCAAAATCGAGACCTGGGGCACCCACAGGATGGGACGGGCCTCCGCCACGGCGGGGGCTCACGTTTGTCTGGGCGGTGAACGGAGGCGCGCGAAAAGATGAAACGCGAGATCGAGTCCGTTAGCGATTACATTGCCGCGCAGCCTGAGGCGGCGCAGCCAGCGCTTAAACGCGTGCGAGTTGCAATTCGCAAGGCGGTGCCCAAGGCCGAGGAGAGCATCTCCTACAAGATCCCCACGTACAAGCTGCACGGTGAGCGATTGCTTTACTTCGCGGGATGGAAGCGGCACTACTCGCTGTATCCCGCGACAAAAAGGCTGCTCGCGGCACTCAAAGAGGATTTGAAGCCGTACGAGGTGGTCAAGAGCACGGTGCGGTTTTCGCTCGCGGAGCCGGTGCCCGCGAAGTTGATCGAACGCATCGCAAAGTTTCGCGCGAAGGAAGTCGCAGAGAGCAAGAAAAGTTAGCAGGAAGGAATTCGGTTCGAGCTATGTCAGGCCGCGGATTCACGGTAAACAAGGACTGGGACAATCCAGTGGAGCACGCGATGCCCGCGGAAGCGCGGGTTCCGGCGGAAGTGCGGCTGGGCGCGGTGGTAGTGCGGCCGGCGACAGTTCTGGCGCCGATGGC
>CAZVYV010000623.1:0-2074 GCA_964630985.1 uncultured Occallatibacter sp. | reverse complement strand
CAGCGGGTAAAGGAGAGACCGGGGGTATCCGGTCTCTCCCTCCCCGTTGTCGCAGTGGGGTCGATTCCCCACATTTACCGGCGTGAGGGTCTCTCACCGGGCGACCCCAACGGAAGTTGCCTCGTGGCGAGGAATCACTTGGCGTGCTTGACCATGCTGGTCTCGGTACGTGCAAAACTGTTCCAGGGTCAGCAGTCCGAGTTGACGCCGGAAATACCCCATCCTCAGCTTGTGATTGTCGTTGTAGTTCTTGCGCTTGAGCTTCATGGCCCGCAATCGCATGCGGATCCAGGAATCGAGCTTCTGAAACGTCCAACGACAGGTCGAAAAGCCGGTGGCGAAGTAGTTCCCCGTCCCCCTGATGACTCGGTTGAGTTTCTCGATGGCCTCCAGGTCCAAATTGCAGTGGCGTAAGGTAAGTTCCCGCACCTTGGCTTTGAATTTCTGCACGGACTTGTCGCGCATGCGTCGAGAACGGGACGAGAGATGAAAACCCAGGAAGTCGTACCCTTTTCCGTAGGTCGTCGTCTTTGTCTTCTCGGGGCTCAAAGCGAGTCCGAGTTCGTTCTCCAGCACGCGTTGGACGAGTTGCAGCGCCTCTTGCGCCTGCCGGTGGTCCTGGCACACCACCACGAAATCGTCGGCGTACCGCGCGAAGCGGAAACCGGCGGCGTGGAGTTGCCAGTCCAGGCGATTGAGCACGATGTTCGCCAACAGCGGCGAAATCACGCCTCCTTGCGGCGTGCCGATGGTCGTCGGCTTGAAGACTCCGTCTTCCATCACCCCGGCAGTGAGGAATTTCTCGACCAGACGCAGAATGTTTCCGTCGGCCACTTGGTCCGCAACGGTCTCCATGATGACGCGATGCGAGAGGTTGTCGAAGAATCCCTGAATGTCCGCGTCGAGCACCACGCGGTGCCCTTCGCGGTGGAATTCCAGCACCCGCTCGATCGCCTGGTGGCAGTTGCGTCCCGGGATGAACCCGAACGAATTCTCGTGAAACTGCGGTTCGAAGATCGGTGCAAGAAGCCTACGTATCACTTCTTGAGCCACGCGATCCCTAACCACGGGTATGCCGAGCGGACGCAGCTTCTTCGTTCCGGGGCCTTTGGAGATGTGGACTCGGCGTAGCGGCAGCGGCCGGAAGGTTCCGGCTTTGAGCTGTCGCATGAGGGCCGCGAGGTTGTCGTCCAAATTGGATTCGAACATGCGGATGCTCACCTTGTCCACGCCCGCGGCCCCACGATTCCGCCGCACCGCTTGGAACGCTTGTCGCATGAGGCGGGAAGTGATTCTTCCCGTCAGCGAATGTGCCTTGACCTTGTGCATGACGAGCCTTTCACGCTGACTAATCACGAAGTTCGGACTTGCGAGCTTTAGGGGGCGTTTCTTAGCGTCACCGCCGTCGCGGTTATCCTCGGGTTTCCCGGCAAGAGCGCGGGACGGCCAATTTAGGGCTTCAGCCGGGGAGCTAACTCTCCTCGTGGACTTGCGAGTCGTTCTTCGTCTTCCATCGGTTTCTCCTTTCACTTCGCGTTGTACTGCGAAGCTACTCCGGATCTGCTGCTGCCCTTGAAGCGAGGGCGGCTAAGGCAGCCCTCCTCTCACCGCCGCGTTGCCGGGCCATTTCGCCTGTGGCTTATAGGCACGACTTACCGACCGTCGGACGGCGTAGGGTCTTCACCGGTCATGACTCCGGACCATTTTCTCCAGGCGGCGGCATGTTGCACCCCCGTGGTCCTCTGCCGACAATCCGCACGTCCGGCCGAGGAACGCGATTTGGGGAACCGCGTCGACGCTTCATCCAAGGGCGGTGACTGGCGCACCACGCAGGCCTAAGTGCCGTCTCCCGAAGTCTCCCTGCCTGGCCCCTACGTCGCACCGCCTTCTCCGGCGTTTCCGGTGGCGCTTGCGCTGGCTGCTTACCTCCGTCGCGTCTGGACGAAGTGCGAGCAGGGAGTTCTGTACGGGCACGGACCCGCACAGGTAGGCTTCGGCGGTTGGTTATCCTCCTTTCATCGCCTCACCCTTTCTTCTAGGGGTATACTTAGTCCAGAGCCACTGCGGCTCACGC
>CAZVYV010000622.1:0-2077 GCA_964630985.1 uncultured Occallatibacter sp. | reverse complement strand
GTTGGTCATGTTTCTCACATATCTCGTTTTGGTTTGGCTGCTAGTTGACTACCCGTTCGGTTTTCTTCTTTTCGTCGTCGGCGTGGGCTGGCACGGAGCCTTGAAGGCGAGACAGTGCGCGCGTTGGAACCTGGCTCGCGGCACCCTTAGCACCGAATCTATCCATCGCGCGCAAATTGTTAAACAGAGCCCCGTGCCTTGCGACCAACTGCACGCCACGTTGCAATACGTTCGGATCGTTACTGGCAAGCATCTGTCCAACGCGCCGCGCAACCACCTCGTTGATCCTGTTGTGGCCGTGAGTGAGGCCCCATACCAAAGCCCCGGTAGCCACGGCCCGCGGGTCGGTCAGATCTCCGTGCCCGGTAATGCCATAGGCCCCGCCAGCCAAGCCCAGCTCAGCAAGTTGCCGGGCTGTCGTTGAGTTGCCGGTAATCGCCGTCCGGGCACGATCCATGACGCCCTCGACGCGAAGAAACGCCTCAAGCTGACGGGCGCGCTGCGGCCCCATCGCAATCTCAAGACGCTCCCTGTCCGCCGGTGACTGTGCGATTTTATTCAGCACGGTCTGACGGTCGCCCATTTCATCGATCTTGTTTATCAGGGATGAAGCATAGCCTCGCTGGAATAGTTGACGCTCCGGAGCAGACATTTGCTGCACAGCGCGTCGGGCAGTCCCATTATCCATCCGAGACGTGACAAAATTAGAACCGGCCTCCAATGCGTCTTGCGCTCCGAAGGCTTGGGCGGCGCCAGCCCTTGCCGCTCCGTAAGATGGCACCTGCACGTCAAGTTCTGTGCGCAGCCTGCGAGCCAGATCGCCCAAAACGCCAGCCTCACCATTGCGGCCTTGGCGAGCCGCGGCGCTGGCAGCATCGTCAAGTTCTTTCTTGGTTGCATCCCAAAATGCAAGGTTCGGATAGGTTGGAACGCCACTCGGGCCTTTGCGGAAGTTCACCAAGCCGTTCTCGACGGTGACGCCAGGGTTGAATGCTCCATAGCCTTGCGTCACGGCTCGATCTTTACCGCTGATAGCCGCCTTCCGCATGGCGTCCACTACGGCGGGAGCGCTGACCAATTGTTCCATTTCCGGCGAATATATCGGCCTATCCCCCTCCCGATAGGCCCTCGCATAGGCGGGTCGGTTGGCGCGCTGCGCAGCCTCCCTCAATGCCTCCGTGTCGGCGGGATTGTCTCCGCTCGCTCCGGTCAAGCGCTGCACAAAATCAGAAGCGCGGTCATTCTGAGAGCCGAACCTGGCTTGCGTCAGTTGCGTCAATTCCTGCCGCGCTTCCGGAGAGGTATTCGCGGATGACCGGGCGAGGGCGCGCGTCGTTTCGCCGCCAGCATCGATTATGGATACTGGACTGTTGGCCTGTCGAGCGACGGCCGTTTCCTCTGGCGTGAACTGCGGCCCCTCGTGTTGAAAATCCCTGTTCAACGCCGTGACAACCCGGCGGCTCGCCTCGCCCTCCGGATCGAAGGCACCTCGGATTGTATTAGCAACCGGGCGCGCAAGTGCGGTCACCCCTCGAATGGCGCCCTCGACCAAAGGAGGCGCTACGCCTCCGGTAACCCCACCAAGGATAGCCCCGGTGCCGGCTCCGGTAACGCGCTCCAACGGCGTCTCGCCTTCGCCTGCCCCGTACAGCGCTCCCACCCCGGCGCCGGTGAGCGCACCGCGCACCATGCGTGCGCCCATCGTGGCGCCTGAAGCTCCGGCACTCACAGGCAGCGCGAGCGCACCACCGACTTCGCCCGCCGCTGTGGCATACGGATGTTGCGCCGCCACCGTCTTGGATTCCTGTCGCTCGCGCTCGACGGCCGTATTGTATCGCGCCTCGGCGTCTTTATCGCCGGTGACGTATTTGTAGACGCCTTTTGCCAAGTCGATCATGCTGGCAGGATCGTGCGGTTTGGCGCCGCCGGCCTCGATCAAGCCCCTCAACTCGTCATAAAAATTCCCGGTCGCGCCTTGGGCGGCACCTTGGGCGACGGCGTTCACGACGCCTTTATCGGGCGCAGCAGGAGGCTGCGTCTGCACAACTTGAAACGGCTGGCTCGGATCGAACGCAGG
>CAZVYV010000621.1:0-2078 GCA_964630985.1 uncultured Occallatibacter sp. | reverse complement strand
CAGCAAGTCGAAGTCGCGCGATCCAGCATGGACCTCGCCGGCGAGGCTCTCAAGGAAGCGCAGGAGCGCTACGCCAACGGCGTCAGCGACAACCTAGCCGTAAGCCAGGCGCAGCAATCCGTCGCCCAGGCTGATAGTCAATATGTGGTCAGCCTTTACCGCGATAATGTGGCCAAGCTCAGCTTGGCCCGCGCGCTCGGAGACGGCCAGAATTACCAGAAGTATCTAGGAGGGAAGTGAACGTGCCCGACCCAACCCCAACACCTGACCCGAACTCGTCGGCAGCGGAGACTGAGATTGAAGCGCCGCGCTCCCGCCGCAGGGGCATCATCATTGTCGGCATCGCGGTGGTGGTCGTCGTTGCCCTAGCCATTTGGTGGCACTCCACCTTCAGTGAGGATACTGACGATGCGCAGGTCAACGGCCACCTCATCCAGGTCAGCGCGCGCGTTGGCGGCCAGGTCCTCAAGGTCGACGTAGAAGAGAACCAGACCGTGAAGGCGGGCGACCCTATCGTCGAGCTTGACCCGCGCGACTACCAGGTCGCAGTCGAGAACGCTGAGGCCGCGCTGGCCAGCGCGCAAGCCAATGCCGCCGCGGCGAATGTCAACGTGCCCATCACCACAGTCAATGCGGGAACCAATCTGAACTCGGCTGGCCACGACGTTAGCGGCACCGAGGCCGCAGTGGCGCAGGCTGAAAGGCAACTCGAGGCGGCGCATGCCCTGGTAGCCCAGGCTGCGGCCAACAACACCAAGGCGCAGGCCGATCTGGAGCGCTATAAGCCGCTGGTTGAGAAAGACGTCATCAGCAAGCAGCAGTTTGACGCCGCAGTTGCCACTGCCGACGCCGCCAAAGCGGCATTGGCCGATGCGCTCGCCAATGAGCAGGCCGCTGCCGACGGAGTTCGCCTGGCCCACGAGAAGGAATTGCAGGCGCAAGCGTCGTTGAAGTACGCCGAGACCGGACCCGAGCAGGTAGCCGCGCAGGATGCGAAAGCTCGCCAGGCCGAGGCCCAGGTCCAGCAGGCTCAGGCGCAGCTCGATCAGGCCAAACTCAACTTGAGCTACTGCAAAATCGTCGCTCCCGCTGACGGCATCATCACCCGCAAGAGCGTTGAAATTGACCAGAATATCTCTCCCGGCCAAAACCTTCTCACCCTGGTCTCGCTTCAGGACATCTGGATCACTGCCAACTTCAAGGAGACGCAGCTCAAGCACATGGAGGCTGGCCAGTCTGTCAAAATCCACGTCGACGCCACTGGCAAGGACTATAGTGGCCGCGTCACGCAGATCGGCGGAGCCACCGGCTCGGTCCTCTCGCTCTTCCCGCCGGAGAACGCCACCGGCAACTACGTCAAAGTCGTCCAGCGCCTGCCGGTGCGCATCGACTTCACCGACCTCGCCCACGAAGACCCGAACCACCAGCTTCGCCCGGGTCTCTCCGTTGAACCCAACGTCCGTGTGAAGTGACATCGGCTCGTCCACCGCGGCGGACCAGCCGATGTCATCCTGAACGGAGCTGAACGCCTGCCCTGAGCGAAGATCGTCCGCCGTGGTGGACGATCGGAGTCGAGCGGGGATCTGCGTTTGCCCGTTGTCACCTTCACGCTGCTCTAGAGCTAGGCTGCCTCATGAATAGCCGGTGACAAAGCCGGAATGTCGAATCCTGCCCAATCCTCCCCGATGAAGGGCGATCCCAGCCGCCCTGCCTATTGATGCGGTCACCACCTTCAACACCTCTCTATTCCAGCGTCAGTTCACTTCGAGTTAGGCTTGATCTGGCAAAATTTGGAAGGTCAGGATTGATCCGCGAATGATGATGCTCATTAAATCCCCCTGCGAAGAATCGGCGACTCGCGCGACTCCAAGCGCAGCTAAGTCATGCAGGGGCCCTTGGGTTTTGATTGCGACCATCCTTGCTTCCAGCATGGCATTCATTGATGGAACAGTCGTCAACGTAGCATTGCCTGCCCTGCAGGCATCTCTCCACGCATCGGTGACAGACATTCAATGGGTGGTCGAGTCCTACGCCCTTCTGCTTTCCTCGCTGCTTCTGCTCGGTGGTTCTCTTGGCGA
>CAZVYV010000620.1:0-2083 GCA_964630985.1 uncultured Occallatibacter sp. | reverse complement strand
ACCGGGTCGGGCGTTTCGTCGACCACGTAGCCGGGCGGCAGCGTGATGTCGAAGCTGTCGCGCCAATCGCCCGGGTGCCCGATTTCGATGGGATAGATGCGCGTCTTCTTCTCCATCACCTCCGGCACCGAGTGTGCATCGTCGCCCACGACGCGTGGACGCAGCAACAGGAGCGGGCCGGCCGCATGAGCGTAGCTTGCGTCGCTCACGTGTTCGTCGAGCGTCACCGGCTGATCTAGCTCACCGGTCTCGTGGAATTCATATCCTTTGAAGTCGACGCTGGGCAGATCGGAGCTCAGGTGCTCTTCCAGGTAGTCATGCACTTCCTTGGTGTCTGCTTCTTTCAGAAGCCCGCGCTCCCACGCCGCATCGACGCCGGTAAACACATCGGTAATGTCGCCGGCGAGCGTGCCGTCTGCAGCCAGAACGAAAGAGCCCTTGCGGTTCAGGCTGGCCGACTGGGGAGCAAGTACAGGCATCTGCAGCACCAGGCTGTCGGCCCCTTCGGCAAGGTTGCCATACGCACCCTGCAATTCTCCGCGGATCAAACCAACCGGCGTTTCTTCGTCGGTGGGATCGAAGATGAGCAGGGTCTTGCCGTTCGCGACCTTCACCAATGCTTGTAGCCGGGAATCGTTCGTTCCATCGGGCAGCTCGATGGCCGTAATCATGTGGTCGCCAATCAGGGAAGGGGCCGAAGGATCGATGACGCCGCGTTCACTGTTTACGTGGAGGTAATAAGCCCGGACGCCTACCGCGTCAAGCATTGAGATCAGGAGCGTGGTTTTGTCTTTGCAGTCCCCATATCGGTTGCGGTAAATGTCCCCGGCATAATGCGCCTGCCAGCCTCCGATGCCTTTTTCGATGACAAAGTACCGGACATTTTTCTGAATGTAGGTCGAAATACGGCTCAGTTTTGTATATAGGTCAGGCGCACCGGCTGCGAGCGCCTGTGCTTGGGCAGTAATCTCGGGCGTGGGATCAGGCCGATGCTCCTCCAACTGATCCATCCAAACGCCAATCGCCCGCCACTGACTGCCGGCGCCCTTGACGGCCAGGTCTCCCCACGCGACCGTCATGCGCGCGGCCAGCGCCTCCCAGGGCGGAGTTGCGTGGAGGTTCTCGAGATCGAGCGCTGGAATATCCTTTACCTCCCAGCGAAGATGGTTGTCCGGCGTTTCAATGGGCTTGATGGGCGTGTAGCGACTCCACGAGTCCGAATAATGACCGCCGGGCGGCAGTGCCAATTCAAGGGCTTGGTTCACAGACGGAATCGGCGCCTGGATTTGCCAATCCTCCGAATCCATATACGGCCGCAGATGGGTCTCGGTTTCACAGGCGACGACCGCGCCGGGGTCGCTTCCGGGAGGCTGCACAATGCGAAAGCGCAGCGTGGCCTGCATGTCCGCGTCTCCGTAAGCTCCTTTGTCGATGAAGTCGGTATCCATCGCTTGCAGCTGCCGGCCGTCGGCGGCAATGGTCCACGAGTGGAAGTAGTCCAGCTTTTCGTCTTTGTCATACTCCGCCACGCAATGGGAATATTCCCTCCCCTGCGGCTTGAGAATGCGGACAGCGTACCGCTCACGCTCGACGGCGTGATTCTGTTCGTCGACTGTGATGAGATAGTCGTCGAGCAAGATCACGGCGGAGGCATCGCCGACGGTTGCAGGAGTGGGCGTTTTTGCGGCATCGACAGCCCAGTCAGGCGCGGGCTGCGACTTTTCCTTTGCTGCGGCAAGATGCGAGCCGAAAAGAGCCGCTCCGCAACACGTCGCAAAAATCAGAAACCCGGAAACGCTCATGCGTGTGCGCATCAGTTTCCTCCCCCCGCCGGAGCGGTCCCCTTTGCAGCCGGAGATGCGGCCGGAGGCATGGTCAAAACCAATTGCTCCTGATCGGCCGCTGCCACTTTCTGGTAGAACGCGCGCAGATCCTGGTACTCCTCCGGTTTTGCAATGGTGAACCCAACCAATAGTGTTTGGCGAATCGTGATCTGCCCGGGTTGCGCGACGCTTTTTGTAATGAGGGCCGCGTGGTTGGGCCACGGAATGCTGGCGTCCTGGGGCGCGCCTTCCATGGTGAC
>CAZVYV010000619.1:0-2084 GCA_964630985.1 uncultured Occallatibacter sp. | reverse complement strand
TCTGCCCGAAGATCTGATCGCGCAAGAGCCTCCAGCCGAGCGCGGCACCAGCCGCATGCTCGTCATGGACCGCGGAACTGGCGCCTATCGCGATGACCTCTTCGTCAATCTCGGATCGCATCTGCGCCCCGGCGATCTTCTCGTCCTTAACGACAGCCGCGTCATTCCTGCCCGTCTCTACGCGCACCGCACATTGGTCCGGGATCGTGAAAAGCCAACCGGCCGCATTGAAGTGCTGCTCGCCGAACCCGCTGGCGACAACCGCTGGCGCGCTCTCGTTCGTCCCGGCCGCAAAGTCGCTATCGGCGAGCGCCTCGCCTTTACCGCGCCCAGCGGTGCCATCGCCCTCGAAGCCGATGTCCTTGAGCGCGGCCAGTTCGGTGAGCGTCTGCTCGAGTTCGCGCCAGTTGACGACTTCTTCGCCGTCCTCGACTCCATCGGCCACATTCCTTTGCCGCCATACATCCATCGCGACGACGCCGACTCTGATCGCGATCGCTACCAGACCGTATTCGCGAACGAACGCGGCTCCGTCGCCGCGCCCACCGCCGGTCTGCACTTCACCCCAGACGTTCTTCAACAACTCTCATTCAAAGGCGTCGAAATCGCGCGCATCACGCTCCACGTTGGCCTCGGCACATTTGCTCCGCTCCGCGTCGAGCGCGTTGATGAAGTACACCTCCACAGCGAGCGCTATTCCATTTCGGCAGGCGCTGCAGACGCAATTCATCGCGCCGTAGCGGAGCGTAGGCGGATCGTCGCCGTCGGCACCACCGTTGCCCGCGCCCTCGAAGCCGCCGCACTCGCCGCCGGAGACGATCCAATCCAGCCTCACTCGGGCTCGACCGATATTTTCATCTCTCCCGGCTTCAACTTCCGCCTCGTCAGCGCCCTCCTCACCAACTTTCATTTGCCCCAGTCCAGCCTGCTCATGCTGGTCAGCGCCTTCGCAGGCCCCGGCCATACCGGTCTCGACCGCATCCTCGCCGCCTATCGCCATGCGGTTCAATCTCGCTATCGCTTCTTCAGCTACGGCGACTGCATGTTCATCGCCTGACGTCGCTCCGCTGTTCACTGCTCCTGCTCACTGTCCACTGTTCACCGTCCACTGGTATTCTCACTACCGTGACCGACCAATCCAGGCCGCCCGTCTTCCTCCTTGACGCGATGTCCTTCATCTTCCGCGCCTATCACGCCATGCAGCGCTCGCGACCCATGTCCACGCGGTCCGGCCTTCCCACTGCGGCCACCTATGTTTTCGTCAACATGATCAAAAAGCTCCGCCAGGACTTCTCACCCAAATACTTCGCGGCAGTATTCGATGTCAGCGGCGAAGTCTTCCGCGACGAGCGCGCCCGCTCCATTGCAACTCTGCGCCGCTGGAACGCGAAGTCACAGAGCTTTGAGGACGTGAGCTACGACGGCTACAAAGCCAAGCGCGAAGCCATGCCCGAGGACCTTCGCCGCCAGATTCCCTACATTCGCCGCTCGCTTGAGGCGCTGCGCATCCCCATTCTTCAGGCTGAAGGTTTCGAAGCCGACGACGTCATCGGCACCCTCGCTCGCGAAGCCGCTGAGCAGCAGCACGACGTCTTCATCGTCTCCGGCGACAAGGACATGATGCAGCTCGTCACGCCGCAGGTGAGAATTCTCAATCCGCAAAAGGACAATTTGATTCTCGACCCCGAAAAGGTCACCGAAACGCTCGGCGTCCCTCCCGACAAAGTTGTCGACGTCATGGCCCTTCGCGGCGATTCGGTCGACAACATCCCCGGCGCGCCAGGCATCGGCGACAAGGGCAGCGTCGAGCTGATCAAGGAATTCGGCACCGTCGAGGCCGTGCTCGACCGCGCCGACGAAGTCAAGCGAAAGGCCTACCGCGAATCTCTCCAGCAGAACCGCGAAACCGTTTTGCTCTCCAAGGAACTCGTCACCATCGACACCCATGTTCCCCTGCCTCTGGATCTCGCCGCAATGGAAACCCAGCCGCCCGACCTCGAGGCCTGCCGCGCGCTCTTCACCGAGCTCGAGTTCACATCGATGCTTCGCGACCTCGCTCCCGCCGCTGATGCACTCAAGGCCGA
>CAZVYV010000618.1:0-2086 GCA_964630985.1 uncultured Occallatibacter sp. | reverse complement strand
GCATGAACTCCCAGGCCCAGGCCAACGCCAACCTCTACATGGGCGTCACCACCGTCGTCGCCCGCGCCGATCCGGAACGCGGTTTCATCGATACCGATGCCCACCCCAGCCCCCACATCTATCCCATTGACTCGATCGGCGTCACCGACGACTGGAGTTTCCTGGCCCGCCAGCCCGAGTGGGTCTCAAAGCTCCGCGAAGGCGCGCATCCCGTCGAGCTCACCCCGCAGGACACGGCCCGCCAGATGGTCGACACCGCTCACATCGGCACGCGCGTACTCCTTCTCACCGCCCACCTCACAGCAGCCAACTCGCAGTGGATTATTGCGCGCGCTCACGAGATGGGTCTGGCCACCTACGGGCAGTTTGTCGCCACGCCCTACCGCGTCGGCGATGAAGCCGGCGTCGACTCTCTCGTCGAGATGGACCGCTACGATCTTGGCGTCATTCCCGACGAGCTCCAGCGCCCTCTGATCGACGACCCCGACGGCCCCTCCGCTGACACCGCTTATGACTACTCGGAACGGTTACCGCCCACCGATGCCCATCTGCGTAACTACTCCCATTTCCTCGCCACGCATCACGCCGCGCTCATACCCGCGTTCAGCCTTTACTACGTCGAGCTTCCCGGTCATCGCGATCTCTGGCAGGAGCCTGCCGCGGCGCTTCTCGATCCCGGCCGGATGTTTCATCCCACCGATCCTTCAACCGGCGAAATGATGTTCCCTCTTCCCACCTGGTCGCGCCACCTTCCCGCCACTGCACAGCGCTGGATGGAGTCAGACCTGCAGAAGAAGGCCGGTCAAAGCGCTCTTCGTCTCTGGCACATCAACCAGACCATCTTCTCCGCTTTCCCTCACTACCTCGCCGGCTCAGGCGCTGACGCCATGGGCACCATGCCCGGCGTCTCGCTTCACACCGAGCTTGAGATGCTTGTCCGTCTCGGCCTGTCTCCGCGCGAGGCCCTGGCCGCCGCCACCGACAACTACTCTCTCCAGCTCGGTTGGAACGAGCTTGGCCTCATCGCTCCCGGCCGCCGCGCCGACATCCTCGTCCTCGATTCCGACCCCACCGCCAACATCTGGAACGCGCGCCGTATCTCGGCGATCATTCTTGACGGCGAGCCCCTCGACCGCAACGCCCTCCTCCATCTGAAGAAATAACCCCGCGCCTTACGTCCCTGGTCCCTGATCCCTGGTCCCCGCCTGCTTCATTTACCCTTGAGTTCAGCGCCACCTCATTCCCAATGCCTCGACGTGCCAGCCTTCCGCATTCTTCCGGTCAGCATCACAATCGCGTTTTGCTCCTCATCGCGTTCTACAAGTTTCTCCACGCCCTGTTTTTTATCGGAATCGGCATCGGCGCGCATCGCCTGCTCCACAAAGACCTCGCCGACGAAATCGACCTCTTCGCCCGCCATCTTCGCTTCAATCCCGAGTCGCGCCTCGTCACCTTTGTCCTTGAAAAAGCATCCTTGGTCAACGATCCCCTTTTGCGCCGCATTGGCCTTTTTGCCTTTTGCTACGCGGCCCTCACAATGGTTGAAGGCATCGGCCTCTATCTTGAAAAAGCCTGGGGCGAGTTCCTCACTCTCGCCATTACCGCTTCGTTCCTTCCCTGGGAGCTCTTCGAAATCTATCGCCACGTCACCTGGATTCACCTGGGCCTGTTCGCCATCAACATTCTGGTCTTCCTCTATCTGCTGGATCTCGTCCTCACCCGGGCTCGCCACCGCGCCAAGACTCTCGTGAAATGACCGTTGGCTCGCCGTCCTGCGGCTGATCGCCCTTCCACCCCGAAGTGTTGTATCTTGGCGGCCTGTGCGGTTTTTCACGTCTTCTGGTGCGATTCCCGTTGATTTTCCCTAATCCCCCTGTGGTAGCATCCATTCTCGGTCGAATCTCTCCGGTTCAAGACCTGATCGTTCTGAGTTCCCCCACGCGTTGAAATCGTGCAATGGGACCAAGGTAGTCCACGCCGCATCGTTGCAACCTCTGCGTCCACGGCTGCCGCACCCGCACAATCATCCGACTCACGGCAGGTGACACATGGCTACATTCAGGCTTGGCATCAATATGGCAGGAGC
>CAZVYV010000617.1:0-2091 GCA_964630985.1 uncultured Occallatibacter sp. | reverse complement strand
TGAAGCGCGTATGCGGCCTGAGTAAAATGATTCGTCGATGGTGTGCGAACGCCTGCTTCCACCGGGATTCCTCTTGCGCCGACAGCCGCCAGATACCGATCCACGAGCCGCGCGCGAAGTTCGGTGTCGCCGAACGCCGTGGTAATGCCAAGCAACTTCACCTCAGGGCTGCGCAGCAGAAGGGCCAGCGCGAACGCATCGTCGATATCGTCGCCGATATCCGTATCCAGAATGACGAGTTGCTGCGGAGCAGCTTGCGGCGGGGTCGCTGTATTTGGCTGTCCGTGCGCTCCTGCGGCAACTGCCAGTGCGGCGGCCGCAACGCGCTTGAACCAACACCTGTTCTTCATGCGGATGATTGTAGTGGGTTATCGGGAACAGAGACTTCAGTGCTGAACCGCAAACACCGCCAACGCCGAAGCAGTTCAAGCACGGGTGGCATCCGATTCGATAGCGTAGAAGCTTAACGCCGCATCGCCTTGCTCCAGAACGCGGGTTCGCTTCAGGCTGCCGTACCTCTCGTCGAGGGCGAACTTGCGCCGATGCTCGGCTATCACCACTGCATTCGGCGTCAGAATTCCCTGCGCCGCGCCACCCAGCAATCCCAGCGCGATCGCATACTCCTCGGCTGCTTCATACGGAGGATCCAGAAAAAGCACTTCGTGCCGTTCTGGTCTTGGTTTGGGCCCGGCGACCGATCGAAGATACGCGCCAACGCTTTTTCTGTGAATGCTCACGCCCTCTCGGACTCCCAGTCGCGCCAGGTTGGCGTCGAGAACCTTCAACGCAGCAGGCGCGCGTTCCACATAGGTCACGCTCGCGGCTCCTCGGCTCAGCGCCTCCAACCCTACGGCGCCTGAGCCGGCATACAAGTCCAGAAAAGCCACGCCGTCAGGAACCGATTCCTTCAGCCGCGGCGCGAGCACGTTGAAGAGCGTTTCCCGCAGCCGGTCACTGGTGGGCCGTGTGCTCATTCCCGGCGGAGCCGCGAGTGTGCGCGAGCGATACGTTCCAGCGATGATGCGCATCGCCAACCAGCATATCGGACGCGCACCCATCTCCGGCTTCCCTCCTTCACTCTTTCACTCATTCACTCTTGCACTCACCATGTTTCCCGCCCTACCCTTACAATCGATCTATGCGTGGCTGGTCAATTCCGCTGGGGCGATGGTTCGGTGTGGAGATGCGCGTCCACATCTTCTTCCCGCTCCTGGTCCTGGTGCTCTTCGCCATTAGCGGCTCTGACGGCTGGCCTCGCGCGCTGGCGCTCTTTCTTCTTCTTGTAGCGGCCGTGGCCGTGCGTGAAACTGCGCGCATCGTGGTGGCGGCGTGGCTGGGTCTTCGCCTCCGCGCCATCCTGCTCCTGCCCATCGGCGGCCTCTTTGCCTACGCCAACCCCGAGAGCCAGGAGATCGCCAATCACGGCAGCGGGCAATTTATCCTCGCGCTGGCCGGTCCGCTTGCGAATATCGGTGCCGCGCTTACCGCCGTCGGCATCATCCTCGGCGCCAGCGGCAATGTGCAGCTCTTCGACCATCCATTCATCACCTCAGGCCACTTGCTGCGCTCGCTGGTCTGGATGCAGGCGTCGTTGGGCATCTTGCATTTCTTCCCCGCCTATCCTCTCGATTGCGGGCGCCTCATCCGTAACAAATTCGCGCAAACCCATGGTTCTGCTCCCGCCAGCCGCGCCGTATCCGGCCTCGGCCAGGTTCTCGCCGGGGGGGCCATAGTCGGCGGCATGTTTGCGCAGGAGCCGTGGCTCATCCTCGCAGGCTTCTTCATCATGATCGGCGCGCAGATCGAGGATCAGGGCGTCTTCTTCCAGTCTGTCGTTGACACCGTTCGCATGCGCGAGGTGATGCTCACTGACTTCGCGACGCTCTCGCCTTCTGACACACTCGCCGACGCGCTCTACCGATGCGTGCACTCGTTGCAGGAGGACTTTCCCGTGGTGCGCGGGCCGCAGTTGGTTGGCATCGTTTCACGCCAGCGCATTCTTGAGGCCCTGCGCAGCGAGGGTAACGGCTATGTGCAGTCCGTCATGTCGCGCGCCTTTCAAGTCGCCCGGCCAGAGGACACGCTCGGAAC
>CAZVYV010000616.1:0-2094 GCA_964630985.1 uncultured Occallatibacter sp. | reverse complement strand
TCGCTGGCCGAGCCGAACGAATTTCGTGCTGGTCGAGATTGGCGCGCAGCATGCGGAGTTTGTGCGCCTGATGCGCGACGCAGGCGTTCTGGTCCGCGATCGGTCGAGCGATCCCGGTTGCGATGGCTGCGTGCGCATCACTATCGGAACGCGAGCACAGATGCGGCAGGCGGTTATGGCGCTCAACAACGCGATGGCCACGCTGCGGACGGAAGGCGGAAAACGATGACAGTGAAGAAGATCAAATCACTAAAGCCGGGTGCCCCCGGTCCGAGGTCCCCACGGACAGGTCCTCGTCCGCGGGGTGGAGATCCCTCGCACCTGGGGACCGGGGAAGGCACCAAAGCAAAAAAACGCTCCGCAACCGTCGCACGCAACACCAACGAGACGCGCATTGAGATCGACCTAACCATCGAGGGGCGGGGACGCTACAGCATCTCGACCGGCATTCGTTTCTTCGATCACATGCTGGAGCTCTTCACTCGCCACGGCGCATTCGACCTCAACCTCGCCTGCAAAGGCGACCTCGATGTCGATCAGCACCACACGGTCGAAGACGTGGGTATTGCGCTTGGCGAGGCGTTTGATCGCGCCCTCGGCGATAAGCGCGGCATTCTGCGCGCCGGCTACTTCGTCATGCCGATGGATGAGACGCTGGCCATCGCTGCTGTCGACTTGAGCGGGCGAGCGGCTTTCGCCGTGGACACAAAGGTCCGCACGCGCCTCGTTGGCGATCTGCAAACCGAGCTCGTGCCAGACTTCTTCGAGGGCTTTGCGCGTGGAGCGCGGGCCAACGTGCACGTCAAGACGATGTACGGCCGCTCGAACCACCACAAGATCGAGGCCATCTTCAAGGCATTCGCCCGCGCGCTGCGCGTCGCCTGCTCGCGCGACAAGCAATTGGGCAAGATGCTGCCTTCAACAAAGGGTCTGCTGTAACAGAACCGATGCTTCCAAAGATGCTTTGTATCAGGGCACGACTTCAGTCGTGCCGAATGAAGTTCAGAAATGACTTGGGGCTTTAGCCCCTGAGACCAAAAACATGCGCGTCACCGTCATCGACTACAAAGCCGGCAATCTCACCTCGGTGCTCAAGACGCTTCGGCATCTGGGCGCCGAAGCAGTCGTGACCGACGGCGATCTTTCGCTTGTCGAATCCGCCGAACGCATCGTCCTTCCCGGCGTCGGTCACTTCGCGGCAACGCAGCGTCTGGACAAGACCGGCCTCACCGGCGCAATTCGCTCGGCCATCGCGCGCGGCGTACCGTTCCTCGGCATCTGCGTCGGCATGCAGTGGCTTTATTCCGGTTCCACCGAAGCGCCCGAGCAGCCCGGCCTCGGCCATTTCCCGGAATCGTGCACGCGCTTCGCGGAAAGCAATGAAAAAGTTCCCCATGTTGGCTGGAATTCCCTCGACGTGCGGGACGTAAGCGGAAGGGCCTCGCGACTGCTCGCTGGCGTCGGCCCCGGCGAGTTCGTCTACTTCACCCACTCATACAAAGGACCGGTCACGAACGACACCGCCGCAGTCACTCAATATATTGAGCCGTTCGCGGCAGCCGTTGAGCGGGGCAATGTCATGGGCGTGCAATTCCATCCTGAAAAATCCGGCGACACCGGCCTGAAAATCCTGCGCAATTTTCTGGAGATGAAGGTATGAGCTTGAATTCCAACGAACGTGTTGAAAGAGCGGCTTTTCAAGCCATCGCTGAACGTAAACTCAAGGCCACGATCGACGGCAAGTCCTCCGATGTTCTTGTTCGAATCGGAAAGCCCGAGCCTTATCCAGGAGGGGGTTGGGCCTGTGCTTACCAGATCGCCGGCATCGGAGACGAGAAGGTTCGCCCGATCCTTGGCGTTGATGCGGTGCAGGCCCTGCAGTTGGCGATGTTCCAAGCGGGCGCGTCTCTAAGCTTGCTTCGAAAGGCAGTGACACTGACATTCCTCGGCGAAAATCACCTTGGTTTCCCGAACAATTCCAGGGAAGCAACTGGTCATTGCCCCTATTGCGGATCAGGAGAGGCAGAGTGCTGACCAAGCGCATCATCGCCTGCCTCGACGTGCACGCGGGACGCGTGGTCAAGGGCGTGCAGT
>CAZVYV010000615.1:0-2096 GCA_964630985.1 uncultured Occallatibacter sp. | reverse complement strand
AAAGGAGCACCACAATGACTGAAACAGCCGTAGCAGAAGCTCCCGTTACTTCGACGGGGAAACAGGAAACAGAGCTATTCCGTCAGTCGTATTTGATTAACATCCCCAAGACGCAAGCAGGCTTGGAGCAGGTATTCACGGACCCTGCTACAGGCGAAGTGAATACAAAGGCGCTTCTCCTAGTAGTTCGCTCAGGCATGAAGCAAATCATCAACAACCGCGTGCGTCAGCTTGCTACGTCGAAGGACGAAGCAGGGAATCCGGCCTTTGAAGTAGTGGATGGTATCTACAATGCTACGTCGCTTATTCTGCAAGCCCCACAACGGCAGAATCTCTCTCAGCGTGAGAAGACACTTAAGAATCTTCAAGACGCTGGGCTGCCGCAATCCGCTATTGACCAGATGCTCGCTGTTTTCGACAAGAACGTAGGTTCAGAGGAAAACAGCGGGGACGTAGCAGCGGATACTAACGAGTTTGTCGTCTATGGTAAGCCTGACAAAGACGGCAAAACTGTCCTGTCAATGCGGACTCCTCGTGCGTCTGACGAAGAGGACGAGTAGTTGAGGGACGGAGTAAGTAGTGTATAGTAAGTAGTGTATATTGAAGAAGAAGAAGCAGAATAGTTCGTCTACGTGAGTAGCGGCCTACGTCTTCGACAATATAAAGTCTAAATGGAGCGGAAACGGAACGGCACCGGACCTTGAAATCCGGTGCCGTTTTTATTTGTCCTCAAGTTATAGATAACAATAGACTTATTCCTATCTATGGTTTTCCATAACTTGACACACAGAACGCAAAACTGGTATCCTGATCGGATAAAGGAGCATGTAAACATGGCATGGCCACGACGACAACGGAAAAGCCCGTGGAGCAACAGCTACGACACCCCCACAAAAGTTACAGTCTCTATTACATGGGACTCCATCACTAACGCTGCGTACCGCGTTTCTTTCACTAACATCGGTCGCCACTGGAGCAAGTGTGAGCTTGTTATTACGCTTATTAAGCAGACTATCCCCAGTAGCCAGCGCGAGTACGAACCTGAAACGAAGACGTGGTTTATTGGGGAGCCGTTCATTCAAGGCATAGTAGATACGTGCTCCGCTATTCCCGACTTCGACGTGTGCTTTATTCCGAAGCCAGAGGAAGTATTCGCATCCCGTATGCACAACAAGGAAGAGGACTACAACACCTTCAAACGTATGCTCTCCCTCGCACACGTAGACTTCGTAGACACACTAGACTTTAAGCTCGCTAAACGAGCGTACTTAAAAGCAGCCATGCAACTTCATCCTGACCGTGCTCCAGATATGGCCGCTGAAATGAGCACACTTAACGAAACGTGGTCGCGTTTACAGACTACGTATTTCAAGCAAGGAGGCTAGATGTGAGTAATGAACTCGCTCCCGTAGTAAAGATGGGTTCCTTTATCAAAAAAGTAGGTATCTCTGGAACCCGCGCGCTTGCTAAGGAACGCATGGCAGGTGTGAAACCCGAAGAATGTCCTAACCGCTACGCTATTGGATTCGACGACTCAGGTAGTATGTCTGGGCAGCCACTAGCAGATGCGAAGAAGGCCGTAGCAGGCTTCCTAGGCTCATGTAATCCAGTAGAGACTAGCGTAGCTATCTATCCCTTCAACGCGAAGGCGCAGCCACTTACCGTCATGTACGACGTAGCTACTGCGTATACAAACGGCATCCCTCTAGGTGGAGGAACGCCGCTCTACGAAGTAATGGGTCGTATACTCGACGAAGTAAAGCCTACTCGTGCTGTTCTGTTTAGTGACGGGGAGCCTTCAGATAACGAAGGCACCGTAATAGACAAGGCCCGCGAAGCACATGTCCCTTTTGACTGTGTATTCATTGGCTACGGAGACAGCGCGGTTCTTCGTAGCATAGCGGAACGTACTGGAGGGAACTATCTACACTTCGATACGTCTACCGTATTCGCAAAGCAGCTAAAGTACCTCAGTCCGAAGTACGTTGCACTTCTTAGCAACGCGGACCTTAAGGCACGAATTGAAAAAGGAGAACAAATATGAGCGACGTAATGAAAAAGTGTCCTGAGTGTGGTGAACTGTGTGAATGGGTAGA
>CAZVYV010000614.1:0-2097 GCA_964630985.1 uncultured Occallatibacter sp. | reverse complement strand
GCGTATCGCCGTCCTTTGAAAGCTTCCAGGTCGCTTTGATCAGCAATTGGCCGTCTTTTTTGCGCGCGACGATCCAGGTATCCGGCGCGTCCGCTTTCACCGACAGCGTGGTTCCTCCGTAACCGCCGGGTTGATCGGACCCATCCGCCACGATTGTTTCCGGGCCGCCGCCAAAATCGAAAGAGTACGTGTTGCCGCCCTTGCTTTCAACCTTCATCTCGTCGGGCATCCTGCTCTTCGACGAGTCCAGTTTCCAATTCCCGATGAAGGGATTCTCTGCCGCCCACGCCATGGCCACAGCCATGTTCGCAAACACTAGCAACTTCAAAGCACGCGTCATCACCGGGTTCTCCTTGCACAGCTTCCGGAACATGCCGCCGTCCATCATCAGTTTCGCGGCGGCCTGCGCCACGGGATGTTCGGAATTTCCGTTTTGCCTTCCAGCTTCGAGCCAATATACCCTCGTTTGTCTCGGCTCGCAATCCTTCTTGCATCGGTTCCGAAGCCAAAAACCGGACTGTGCGCCAAGCGGAACGCGCAGCCGTCCGGCGTTACCGCAAACCGGTGCCTCCGCACCGCCGCAATGTCGTAATCTGAAGTGAACATGAAAGCTTCGGCTGTTCTTTTGATTGATTGCCCCGATCGCAAGGGCCTTGTCGCGCGCGTCTCCGGCCTGCTCTATGAGCGCGGCGCCAACATTCTCCACGCCGATCAGCATATTGACCATGATCTTGGCCTCTTTTTCATGCGCGTCGAGTGGAGTCTTGCAGACGGCAGCCCTTTGGATGCAGGGCGCGCTGAGACAAAAGCTTCCGGCAGCATGGGATCGTTCGATCTAGCAGCCTTCCGGGAAGTGTTCACGCCCATCGCGGCCGAGCTCGGCATGAACTGGAAGCTGACCTCGAGCGAACGCCCGCCGCGCGTGGCGCTCTTCTGTTCGCAGTACCTGCACTGCATGGCCGATCTCCTGCACCGCTGGCGCACAGGTGAGCTGGCCTGCGAAATTCCGCTGATCATCTCCAACCATCGCGAGGTCGAAAATCTGGCCGCATTCTATGGCGTGCCCTTCGAGCATGTGCCAGTCACGGCGGAGACCCGCGCTGACGCCGAGGCCAAACAGCTTGAGCTTCTGGCGCGGTACAAAATCGATCTCGTCGTCCTCGCGCGCTACATGCAGATTCTTTCGCCGCAATTCGTCGCGCACTATCCCGCAGCCATCATCAATGTGCACCACTCGTTCTTGCCCGCGTTCACCGGCGCACGTCCCTATCACGCGGCGCATGCGCGTGGCGTCAAGCTGATTGGCGCCACCAGCCACTACGTGACCGAGGTCCTCGACGACGGCCCGATCATCGAGCAGGATGTCGCACGCATCTCGCATCGCGACCAGGTTGAGGATCTCGTAGCCCGGGGCCGCGACCTTGAGCGCATGGTCCTTTCGCGCGCCGTCCGCTGGCACCTGGACCGCCGCATCCTCTGCTACGGCAATAAAACGGTCGTGTTCGACTAGACCAGGCACAGCGTGCTGAGCGTTTCGCAAATCTCCGCCCCCGGAGAGGGCAAGGAAGTTAGCCCCGGGTGGAGTGAGCAGCCTTTGGCGAGCGGAACCCGGGGAACTCGACCGGTCGAGAGTCCAGCCCCGTAGGGGCGAAGGATCCTGCGATGTGAATTTATGCCTGTCGAGAAAACGGGGGTGCATGCCCCCTCTCCGTGAGTGCCGTCGCAATAATGGCGACGATCAGAGCGGATCCAAAAAAGGGCGCTTCAACCCGTGACGATGGATACTGCCGATCGGGAAATACGATAACTTCTGCAAATTCTGTTGAATAGAGGGATTTATTCCACCAACCCAGAGCTATCTGCTTGCAAAAATGATCCGTCTGGGTTATTTTACTAACCAGTTAGTTAATTAATCAACCATGACCCCAACCACCCATCCCGAAGCCCAGGCCGAACGCTCCGCTGAGACACGCAGCCGCATCCTCGACGCCGCCCTCAGCGAGTTCGCCGCGAACGGCCTCGCAGGAGCGCGTACAGAGCAAATCGCCCAGGCCGCAGGCGTCAACAAGGCGCTGCTCTATTACTACTTTGAGAGCA
>CAZVYV010000613.1:0-2106 GCA_964630985.1 uncultured Occallatibacter sp. | reverse complement strand
TACTGGAACGCACAGCAGTTGAGCCTTTTCAAACAGTGGAGAAGCGACGGTTATCTGCCGTAAATCGGCGATGCCCCGCGTCGACCTGGCGGTGCCGGCAGGTGCGCTGGCCGGTTCAGACCTGAATCTCCTAAAAATGTCTGCGGGCGCCTCTGGCGCAGCCCGAGAGAGTGTGTCCAAGTGACAGGCGAATTGCATTCAACGATCGTTGAATTTACCGACCCGGGGTTGACGCATCAGTGAAGCCGGTATAGGCTCCCGCTGAGAGCGAAGCCAGATCGGGGAAATTGCACATGAAGACGAGAATCGTTGGAGATGCGGTAAGCGCAGATTCATCGCCTGAATTGAGAAAGCACCTTTTCTATGAGACTTCCCATTCGCCGGCGCTTACCGACCTAGTTGGCTACGAAAAGGCCAAGGACATCGTTGATTTCTGCTTCATCGCCAATCCGTACTACCCGACTGCCGGGATGCTTGAGGATTTGCAAGCCAGTTTGCCTAACGTGATCAAGTCCTATCCGTCGAGCAATACGCTGATGAGCCAGAAACATCTGGCGGCGGTTTTGAATGTCGATCCGGAGCGCCTGATTATCGGCAACGGTGCAACCGAATTGATCACGCTGATCAAATTGACATTGATCGATCGGATCGCGGTGCCGATTCCGACGTTCGGCGAGTACATCGAAAAGATGAAGGACTCGCGGGATGCGGAGCTGTTCGTTCTCGATCCGGGAGACCGGTATGTGCTGCATCTCGATCGCTATTTGACCTGGGTGAAACAGCGAAAGCTCGCGTGCCTGCTGGTGATCAACCCGGGGAATCCAACGGGCCAGTTCATCCCGCTTGACGAGATGGTGGAATTTCTGCACCGCGCACGCGGAATGGAGCTGGTGATTGTGGATGAGTCGTTCATCGATTTCGCAGGCGATCCGATTCCGAGCCTGCTGCCGATCGCGGACCAATTTACAAATCTGCTGATTGTACGGAGCATGAGCAAGCACTGCGGCGTGCCAGGCCTGCGCCTGGGGTATTGTTACAGCGCGAATCTTTACATCCTGAATCGCCTGCGCCGCTTTCTGCCTACGTGGAATCTGAATACGATCGCGCAATATTTTCTGTCTCTGTTGCCGAACAACGATGCTGCCTATCATGAGGGCCGGAGACGGCTGATCGGCGACGTGAAGCAACTTTACGACGATCTTCGGATGTTTCCTGAACTGGAGGTCTATCCCACGGGCGCTAATTTTCTGCTCTTCAAGGTGCAGAACGGCATGACCGCCAAGGAACTCCAGATGCGGCTGCTCGTGGAGCACGAAATGTACGTGCGCGACTGCTCAAACAAACTCGGAATGGACGCGTTTCACATTCGAGTGGCCTCACAGGGGCGCGAGAAGGACAAGCGCCTGGTGGAAGCTCTGCGGACGTTGCTCCAATGAAGCGACCATTCGTTGTTGTCGTCGCCAACCGAGCGACGCGGAAAAACAAGCTGATCGATTACGTCGGCGAGTTTCATCTCGAACTCCTGGTAAGGCTGGGAGTGACGCCGGTGATTGTGCCCGTTGTAAGCGGGACGCTCAAGTGCCTGCCGCAATACAAGGAGCGCATGGGTGGCCTTTTGCTGGTGGAGGGAGATGACGTTGAACCGAAACGGTTCGCGGCGCGGAAGGCCAACTTTCAATACGTCGAAAAAACGCTTCCGCTGAAAGACGAAATCGAGGTTCGCCTGTTGCGCCACGCGCTCGGCACCGGTGTTCCGATCCTGGGAATCTGCCGCGGATCGCAACTGCTCAACGCGGTGTGCGGGGGAACTCTCTATGGAGATGTGCAAAAGGAAAAGGGCTCGAACCGGCCCCACATCGATCTTGAGAACTACGACACGTACCGCCATCCGGTCTCTATCTTGCCCGATACACCGCTGGCACGGTGGTATCGTAGAGAGTCGCTCAGAGTGAACAGCTATCATCACCAGGGAATTCGACGACTGGCGCGGCGGTTCAAGCCGATGGCACATGCGGACGATGGATTGATTGAGGCCTATTACGATCCTGAAGCGCGGTTCGTTGTGGGACTTCAATTTCATCCCGAACGGATGCTGAAAGAATATGC
>CAZVYV010000612.1:0-2115 GCA_964630985.1 uncultured Occallatibacter sp. | reverse complement strand
TCAGCTGATACGGCATCGTCATTGCATCCATGAAGCCCGGAATTGCCTCATGATCAACGACTATGATTCCGTGCGCAACATCGGTTGAGACAATCTTCCCACGCAGGTGATAGATCTCGTCCTGCGGGCTCGTCGAGGTTGGCGGACCCTGCGTCGAGCTGGAATGGCACCCCGCCAAAGCGGCGACGGCAACAAGGCAACTTGCAAGAACGGTGCGCATAGCAAGCCTTAGTGTACAACCGGTGGACTGACCACTGGCGCCGTCTATCGGCAGCTCGGGTTTCCCGCATGTGCAAAGGTCAGGAACGTGATGCTGGCCGGCGCGAGCTGAATTTTTCCGGAGTGGACGGCTCGCCCCCGCACGGCTGGAATCGCATCGTCAGGCCCCAGTTCGAGCCGCTTCCCATTCAGGTCGACCGTGGGCGACATGAGCTCGCTCGCGGTCAATGTATAGCTTTCCGCCCCGGTGGGCAATTGCAACGATTCGCCGGACTCCTGGTCCGCGTTGATTGCCAGCACCGCCACGCCGCCGGGCTGATCGCGTAGGCAATGAGCGTAGAGATGCAGATTCGCAGAAGGAGAGGGCCCCGGATCGAGCACCGTAGTTCCCATCAGTCTTCGCCACAGCAGTGCGGCCCAATAGTCGGGCCGGGGCGCGAGCGTTTTTTCATCCAGCAGACCGTAGTCGCTCGCGTTGAGCGTATTGTGCATTTGCACCTGCACACCAAGTCGCGCCAGGCTGCCCAGTTGATTTAGATAGCGAAACGTGTCAAGAAACGTTGCGGCCCAGCGGTCACCTCCACAGGCAGCTTGACCGGTTTCGGTGTTCCAGATGGGCTTGCCGGGTTCGAAGCGGTCGCGCAGCGCGGCGTAGAAGGCCTCAGCGCTTGCTCCGCGCGAGAGCCAATCTACAGATAACGCCGCTTCCTTTGTAGTGCCCACCGCGGAACCCAGCACCGCGCACCGGCTTGAGGCTGCACCGTAGGAGTGGTAACTGAAAATCTCAAACACAGGTCCCGCTGCCTTCAGAATGCCCTCAGTTGTGAGCAAATGCATGAACGGCGGCGCAAGCGGCGTTCCTTCGCCCACGCCGCCCGGTCCCATAATCCGCATCTCTGGAGCATTCGTCTTGGCCCAGGCTTGAAACACCGCAAAATCGCGCGCAAAGGCCTGCGCGTCATATCCCTTAGGCGCGCCTCCAATTTCCGCAAACGTCGGCTCATTCATGAACTCCGCGGCAGCAATATTTCCACCTGCAGATTTCGTGTATTCCAGAAATGCCTGAGCCACCTTCGGCGTCCAGAGACCTGCGCCATCGCGCGTTCCTGTGCTCATCGCAAACGAAGTCACAATGCGGGCATTCGCGGCACGGGCAAAGTCAATCACGCCCTTCCATTCTTCGCGGGTCAAAACGCTATTGAACCCTGCCGGCGGTTTCGGCGGAGCCGGATCGTCTGAGTCTTGAAAGTAGGTCGAGTTCATCCATGTGCCGCTCACGCGAACATAGGCTGGCCCCAGCTCGGCCGCCAGCTTGCGCAGCCGCGGATTGCTCAAATCAATGGGCGCCCGGTATTCATAGAGCGACGGATCCATCCCCGGCGGAGCATTTGCCGCCGGCTGTGCGCCAGGATTCGGTGCGCTAGCCGAGGCATAAGGCTTCCAGAATCGGCCTCCGGTCACCTCAACTGCTTCAATATTGTAGGACTGAAACCGCGCATCCACAGTTCCAACCCGGGGCATCGTGGCAGGCGTGATTTCAGTCGTCGGCGTTTGCGATGAACCCGTCAGGCAGGCGGCGGCTATCCACGCCACGCCAATCGCCCAGCCTGCTAGTTTTTGAGCCCGAACCATGGTCTCATCCTTTCGAGAATCGGAATTGCACGCCCAAGTATAGGCCGGTGCGCGGACTTTGGTCCCCAGTTAGCGTCTGCACCGTTTGGCATCTGTCGGACCTGTCGGCGTATAACGCTGTAATGGGGGCTAGGCCGGAAGAGAGCACCGATACATGGCTGCAAAGCGGCGGGCTCGTCGTCACCGCAAGCGAGCGTGCCGCTCGAGCACTCACTCAGGCCTTCCACCGTTCGCGCCGCGCCGAGGGTCTCAACGCCTGGCAAT
>CAZVYV010000611.1:0-2118 GCA_964630985.1 uncultured Occallatibacter sp. | reverse complement strand
ATCCCACCCTAAGCGCGATGAAACCGCGCTTAGGATGGGGCACCCCACCCGATCAATGGGTTCAAAGTTCAAGAACCGAGGCCTTTCTGCTCCTGTGGCTTCGTACCACTGCCACTGCGTGGGGCGGACTTTTGGACCAGAGTCGCGGCGGAAGCGGCTCTGCGCTGGCGGGCGGCTTCATAGAGAACGACGGCTCCGGCTGCGGAGACGTTGAGGGAACTGACGGCCCCGGCCATAGGGATCGCGAGGAGATGGTCGCAGGTGCGGCGCACAAGATCGTGTAGGCCAGCGCCTTCGCCGCCGAGGACGATGACGAGATCGCCGGTGAAATCGAATTGGTCGTATGGGGTCGTGCCGCGCTCGTCGAGACCCACGATCCAAAGGTTGCGGCGCTTGAGTTCTTCGAGAGAGCGAACGAGGTTGACGACACGGGCGATGCGGAGATGCTCGGCTGCTCCGGCGCTGGCTTTGACGGCGGCAGGGCTGAGTGGAGCGGCGCGGCGCTCGGTGAGAAGCACGCCGTCGACGCCCGCGCCATCAGCCACGCGAAGGAGAGCGCCAAGATTCTGGGGGTCTTCAACGCCGTCGAGCGCGAGGATAAGGCGAGCGGATGATTTGGCGGCGGGATCGGGCGCGAAGAGGTCCTCGAGGGTGAGAGATTCCTGCGGGCGGACAAGCGCGACAACACCTTGATGACTGGGGGTTTTCGCGGTGAGGGTGAGCTGCTCGCGCGGCTCCTCAAGAACGCGGATGCCTGCGTCGCGGCACTGGGCGACGAGGCGATTGAGACGGTCGTCGTGGCGCTCGCGGGCCACGAGAACATGATCGAAGCGGCGGCGGCCGGCCTTGAGAGCTTCTGAAACCGGATGCAGGCCGTAGAGAACTTCCATGGAATTAGTTTAGAGCGCGAAACACAGCGGGCGCCGAAGGTTGCGGCGCCCGAATGACTTCTGATTCGATTTTCTATCGCAAATGACCTGCTACACCGGTGCGCCACTTGACGACGGCTGCGGGGCAGCGTCCGGAGCGCCGACTGCGCTGCGATGCTTGGAATCGACCTGAAGGGTGAGGGTCAGTTGCTTTCTGTCGCGCAGGATGGTGACCTGGACCGGCTTGCCCCGGTTGGAGCGCAGATCGCGGTCCCAGTCGGCGGAGGTGTTGATGGAATCCGTGCCCACCTTGATGATCACGTCGAAGGCCTTGAATCCGGCGACCGCAGCTTCGCTCTTGCGCGCCACCTGCTTGACCATGAGGCCGCCAGGAACGCCGAGGTAGTCGGCCATCTGCGAAGTGAGCGGCTCAACCAGAGCGCCCACGTTGAGGGTGCTGGTGAAGAGGGAAATGTGAAATCCGTTGGTGACTGGGACGTCAGAGCCGGTGATGCCCATGGCAGGCGGCGCCGGGGGTGCGATGCCATCGACACCCATGTCGAGCCGGGCCCAGATGTCGTGCTCCATGGCTTTGCGGTCAACCAGCTGCACGGCCATGGTTTGAATGTTGCCGTCGCGGCTGATCTCGAGGCTGATTTTGCGGCCGGGCGGAATATCGCGAAGCATATGGCGGAGCGCATCGGCGTTGTCGATATTCTGGCCATCGACGGCGACGACGACATCGTTGACCTTGAGTCCGACCTGGCCCGCGGGTGCGTCGTGATCGATGAGGGTGATGACGGCGCCGTGAACATCCTTGAGCTTGAGGGTCTGGGCTTTGTCGGCATCGACGTCGGAGACATCAACGCCGAGGTAGCCGGGAACGCTGGTGTGGGCCAGGAGCGGGCTGGTGTCCTCAAGGAAAGGCGCGATTTCTCCCGCCTGGGCATGGATGGCGCGTGGCGCGAGGAGTACGCAGGCGGCAACTGCTGCGAGCGCGGCGCAAGCAAGGATCAAATACGAATGACGGAACGGCCTCAAAAGGTGCTTCATTTTCGATTTCTCCAAACTTTTCATCGTCCGGTCCGCACTCATCAAGACGGTGCAGTGGCCGGAAGGGTTAGCGAATTCAAACGATCATTGACATTCTTACCCCGTGGTTATTGCACGGTTGTTACTGCGTTTCAGGAACACGGCTCAAAACCTGCCGGGAAACATACCTGATCTGAGGATTCTGGTCGGAATTCGA
>CAZVYV010000610.1:0-2124 GCA_964630985.1 uncultured Occallatibacter sp. | reverse complement strand
GGGGGCTCTACGCAAGAAGGCACCTACGAGACCATCATGTCCGTGGTGCGCAATACCGGAATTGAAGCCGCGCCGCACCTGACCTGCGTAGGCTCCACGCGCGCGCATATCGCGGAACTGCTTAAGCGCTATGCCGACGCCGGTATTCGCCGCATCGTTGCCTTGCGCGGTGACCTGCCGGCGACGGCCATGAGCGCATCGGCGCCCGGCGAGTTCCACTATGCCAGCGATCTCGTCAGCTTCATCCGCAAGGAGCACGGAGACGCGTTCAGAATCGAAGTAGCAGCGTATCCCGAGATGCATCCCCAATCCAACAAGCCAGGGGATGACTTCGAAAACTTCCGTCGCAAAGTGGAAGCGGGCGCGGACGCCGCGCTGACGCAGCTCTTTTACAACGCAGACGCCTACTTCGATTTCATGGAGCGCTGCGAGAAGGCGGGGATCAAAATCCCTGTCGTGCCCGGCATCATGCCCATCACCGGATACGCCAACACCATGCGCTTCTGCACGGGCTGCGGCGCAGATATGCCGCGATGGGTTCGCTTGCGTCTGGAAGAACTCCAGGACGACAAGCCGGCTCTACACGAATTCGGGCTCAGCGTGGTCACCCGATTATGTGAGACGCTGCTCCGCGGCGGCGCACCGGGGCTGCACTTCTACACCATCAATCAAGCGGGGCCCACACTGCGCCTATGGGAGAATCTGCGCCTTAGCGCACCGGCGTAATGTTGTGCGGATTCACGACTGTAGCTCCTCTGAACCCAACAATCGGAACCTGGTCGGTCCTCAATCACAAGCAGCGCGCCCCGCCTACCGGACGAAGGTGGCTTTAACGCGCTCAGACTTGAGGTAATAGGGAATCCAAACTGCAGCTGCAACAAAGTTGCCCAAGACTGCAGTCGGAGATTGATGGGTGCTGAATTGCAGAGCCGCAAGATGATCGATGAGACCCAGAACCAATTGCACTGCCAGGTAAGTGATCATCAGGCTGGGGAACGTCTTTCTCCGGTCATAGAAGAGATAGTTGAGTGTGATGAGGGCGAACAGAAAGAAAGAATTCGTGACCGCCTCATAGAGGATGAGGCCAGCCAAGCCATGGTGCAACGAGAGCGCATACTGAAATTTGCTTCCATACAGAACATGAAGATCAACGTAAATGCCGTGCATGCTCCGGAACGGCGCAACCGCGAGACCGATGGCGACTAGAATCAGCCACCCGCCAATGCCCTCTAGATCGGGTTCCATTGCAAACGTGGGAACAAAGGGTACCGGAGCAGGAGTGGCCTCGGACGCTGGGGCGCTCGTTCCGCAGTGGGTGCACGCGGTCGCGCCATCCGCAAGCGGAGCACCGCATTGGGCGCAATGGTCAAGCATAGAGTGAATTCCTCGAAATCATCCTCGAATCCAGGATGGCTGTCAAACGCGAAAGTGCGCCGGCGATCAGCGATCAGCCATCGACTCGGTTTAACCTTGACGTGGAGGCAATCGACCGCATGCCGCATCATTGGATGAACATAATTGCGCAGTACAGCAGTGTTGTGGGATTCATGATTGGGCTGCCGATTATGGCAGGCGCGTACTTTGAATCTCTGCGCGCGCGGCAGGAGGCGCGCCGGGCGATTGATGGAACTCTTCGCAGCGCCAACTGTCTGGAGTTCATCGCCGGGGATGGTACCTGCATCAATCTGGTCCCGCTCGAGACGCTGCACTCGCTACCCCGCGAGGGCGATGTGTTGCTGCTGCCTGGCACCGGAGTGAGCGATACCTCGATCTTCCTGCCTGGAGCCTACCTGGTCGAATCCATCGAACATATCTATACGGCGGCCGAGGGGAAGGGCATGCGGCCCAACGAAGCGCGGCTGACCAAGGCCGTGGCACGCGTCACGTCACTCAATCCGGCGATTTGACGGTTTGGGCTGGTCAGGTTCTCGGTCACGCTCTGGCTGCCTGGTGGTTCTTGCGCCGAACCGAGCGCTGCCAAGCGCGCCAGAACGCATTATGCAGCAGCCGGGTCTGCTCGGCTTTGAGGCTCTTGTACGAACGCTCCACGTAGCCATCGAACTCCGCCGGCCAGCCGATCATCGAGCGCCGCTCCGCGTAATCGCCCTCAGCCCACTTCGACAG
>CAZVYV010000609.1:0-2125 GCA_964630985.1 uncultured Occallatibacter sp. | reverse complement strand
GATATCGTGAGCCGATGGGAAGAGGACGAGCCATTGAAACCATTGATTTGAGACGATTGGAACTCGGGGCATCATTGACACTATCGCTAAACCAAGTTTTCTAAACTATTATTTCGCTCCATGGCGGAACCTCCCAAGGATAAGGTCAAGAAGAAACGTGGGCTTCCAAAGGGCTCGAAGTTCGCTGGCCGGCGCAAGGGATCCCGGAACAAATCGACGATCGCGCGCGAGACCGCAGCCCGGCTTGAGCGCAAGCGGATTGAGGAGATTGAGCGCCAATTTGATGAAGGGAAGGAGCCTGCAGAGGTAGCGGCCAGCGTGGCAGGCATCAAGCCAGCTGTTCAGGTGCTGCAGGATTTCATGGCGATATTTGCCGCGCGCGCCATATTCGTGCAGCCATGGCCGCCGCATCGGGGGACAAACCCGAATGAGAATGTGGTCGAATTCTACCGCAACGCGGAAGCCGCAGTTTCGATCGCCAAGGATCTCGCGCCGTATCAAGCGCCGAAACTGTCCGCTGTCATGGTCGGGGCTGCTACAGTCGAGGAGATATTAATCTCGGGTGGACTGCCAGATGATCAGGACGGGGGACTGCTAGATGCTCCAACAGGTAACGGTACGGAGTACGTCGGCGGACCCACAATCGATCTTGCCCGGAATGATGGCCCCGGCGGGGAAGCGGCGGGCCATGGTGCAGCTGCCGACGTTTCACCCGGCACAGGCGAGGTTATTCCGCTTAAAGGGCAGGCGTAAGGCTGCCAGGTGCGGTCGGCGGTGGGGCAAGAACGTATTCGGCGAGACGATTGCGAGCTCGGATGCGCTGAAGGGCAGGCTGGTTGGCTGGTTTGCCCCTGAACACAAGAGGTTAGCGGAAAGCTACAACGTCATAGCGGATTATCTTGAGACGATTAAAAAAAGGTCCAATAAGACCGATGGGATGATTGAGACCATTACCAGGGGCAAGGTCGAGTTTTGGTCGCTGGAGGACGAGAACGCCGGCCGGTCGCGCAAGTACCACAGGATCATCATCGACGAGGCGGCGTTCACGAAGCCGAAAGCTATTGAGATTTGGCAGAAATCCATTGAGCCGACGCTGCTCGATTACGATGGCTCGGTGGTCGCGATGTCCAATACCAGGGGCAACGATCCTGAGAACCTGATGTGGCAATTGTGCAACGAGCCGCGGCATGGGTTTGTGGATTTCCACGCGCCAACGGTTTCCAATCCGCTATTGCCGCTCCGCAAGCTCAATGAGACGGGTCAGGAATGGCTTGCCAGGCGGGAGGCGTACTTCGCTGATCTCAAGGCCAAGACGCATCCGCTCGTCTATCAGCAGGAATATGAGGCCAAATTCGTTGATTTCTCAGGGGATGCGTTCTTCCCGAGGGATTGCCTGCTCGAGAATGGGCTTCCGGTTGTCATGCCCATCCGCTGCGAGGCGGTATTTGCCATCATCGATACGGCGACCAAGACCGGCAAAGACCACGATGGGACGGGGGTAGTATATTTCGCGCTGCTGCGGAACCACATCCGACCGGTGGCACCGGATGGGACGCTTGGTCCGCAATATCGGCTGGTCATCATCGATTGGGACATCCGGCAGATCGAGGGCGCGCTGTTGGAAACGTGGTTGCCCAATGTTTTCAGGCAGTTGGAGGATTACGCGATACGGTGCAACGCGATGCGCGGCTCGCTTGGATCGATGATCGAGGACAAAAACTCGGGCTCAGTGCTGCTGCAGCAGGCCGCGCGCCGGGGATGGCCAGCCTATCCGATCGAATCGGGCCTTACCGCGATGGGCAAGGACGAGCGCGCGATCTCGACCTCGGGCTATTTCCATCGTGGCCTGATCAAGATTTGCAAGGAAGCATATGAGAAAACAATGATGTACAAGGAAACCACGGCTAACCACCTGGTCAATCAGATGACCGGGTTTCGGGTCGGGGACAAGACAACGAATCGGGCCGATGACCTCGCGGATTGCATGATGTACGGCGCGAGCGTGACCTTCGGCAATGCGGAAGGGTTTTAGCCGGCATGAGATGATTTCGTGAGACTAAAATAAAATCATCTCATGAGACGATTAACACTTGCATCCTCTGAATTGTTGTGCCAATAATGGTCT
>CAZVYV010000608.1:0-2127 GCA_964630985.1 uncultured Occallatibacter sp. | reverse complement strand
ATCGAGGATCGATCTTGTCGAGCAGCGTCTCGATCCTCGCGCGCAGGTCGCCGGCCGCGTCCATGTGGCCGTTGACCACCCGGATCGCGTGAATCATGGTCGAATGGTCGCGGTCGAAGAGCTTGGCGATATGCGAACTGCTCAGGTTCGGCATGGTCACGAACGCCAGATACATCGCGACATGGCGGGCGCGCGAGATCGGCTTCGTTCGCCGCGCCGACAGGAGATCGTTGAGCGCGACGCCGAACGCGAGGGCGACCGCGCACTGGATGCGCAGCACGCGGTCTGGCGTGGCCCGTGGCCGGCAAGGGCGCGTCGGCTGGGCTTGGACAGCCACGACCGGCGGAAGGGCGTCCGGGGGCCTCGGCAGGGGCTTGGCGAGGCCATGCGCGGCGGCGGCCATGCGCGCGCGTCGCTCTTGATGCTCGCGGGCCAGTTGCAGCGCGAGGGGAACGGGATGCGTAATGAAATGGACGTCTTCAACCGCTTGGCGCATGGCGTGTAGACTCCGTGAGGCGCAGGCAGCGCGTGCAATACCGATCGCCCGGCGCGCACGCTGCGCCGCAATAGAGCGATGACTCCCAGCGCGGGCGATCGTCGTGCGCCCACAGCGGAAACCGGCAGGTCGTGTCGCGAAGCTCCAGGATCGTGAGGGATGTGGATTGCCGCTTCGGCCGCGGGATCGGCGCGGGCGCCAGGACGGACGACGCAGGGGCGGTCGTGCTGATCCGCTTCTCGCGCTTGATCCCCTCGCGGTCCGCAAAGCCGCATATCGCATTGCGCGTCGCTCCCAGCAGAACGGCGATTCGCCCGGCGGTATAGCCCTCGGCCATCAAGGCGGCGACGCGCTCGACGCGCTCGGCCTTGGACATGGCGGACCACTGGATCATTTCGCCTCCCTCGTCGCGATTCCCCACCGTTTCAGGAGGTCGCGCACATCGTTGATGGATCGGGCCACGGCGTGCGGGATTTGCAGCCGCCGGCATTTCGCGTGAAACGTCCGCTGATCCTCGGACAGATTGCCGTCCGGCGGCTTGACCTCGATCAGGTAGGACATGCCGAACTCATCGAGGATCACGAGGTCCGGCACGCCGGGCGTCACGCCCATCCATTTCAGCTTGGCGGCCTCGGCCTTGCTGCGCAGGCCGCCGTTGGGAACATGGAAGACGACGACCTGCGGCGCGACCGTCGTGATGTAGGCGAAGATCGCCGCCTGGATCGGCGCTTCGACGTCACCCCTGCTTGTCGAACGCCTTCGAGTCCTCGGCGCGCTGCTCATCGTGCTTTTCCTTGAAGCGCGCCGCGATCACGGCCTGCCCTGCCGCGTGGCCGTCCAGCCATGACGACGATTGCTGGACTCCCAGGTGGTGAGGCGGGCTGGCGGCGTCGCCCTTGAGCCCGGCGCGCTTGCCGTCGTTGAACGCCTTGTCGATCGACGGCGTGCGGTCGTCGTGGTCGAAAAAGCTGGGCTGCGTTCCGACCGGCAGGCCGAACCAGCGGGCGACGCGATGCTGCGCCGCGATCTTCTCGCGCAGCTTTTCCACGCCGCCTTCCCCTTCGAGGTCGATCGCGAGCCTGATGTCGGCGATCGAGACGCCTTCGCCCTTCGCCCTCTTGCAGACGTTCTTGAAGTCGGCGTCGGCCTTCTTCTTGTCGGCGAGCGCGGCTTCGTAGTGCTTTTTGTGCTGCTCGAACAGGGCTTGAAGCTGCTCGTCGGTCAGCGGCTCGTTGTGATTGATCGAAACCTCGCCATCTGCTGATGGGGCTTTTGCTGACGGGGCTTTGGCTTTGTTGCGGCTGCCGGGCGGTCGTCCCAATGTGGTCTCCTATGGCTGCGGTTCCCAAAGGTCCGGCCGCAGTTCATGCCGGCGGACGGCCCCCTTGGTGATGGCCTCGATCTTCACGGCTAACTCAGCCGTCATCGTCAGGCGATGGCGCTCCAACCGGCACAGCGAAGACGTGCTGATTCCAAGGAGCGCCGCGACCTCCCCTTGCGTGAGGTCACGCGCGGCGCGATAGGTCTTGAGCGGATGGGCCATGGCGGCAGAATGGCGATATTTTTTTCATTGTCAACAAATTTCCAATCCGCCTGTTGACAATCGTTTTCAGTCGGCGCAAATTATGGCG
>CAZVYV010000607.1:0-2145 GCA_964630985.1 uncultured Occallatibacter sp. | reverse complement strand
GGCGCAGCGTGGCTGCGGGAAACTCCTCGCGCAGACTTTTCTCCGCTCCCGATTTCGTGCCCGCCAGCGAAAGCCAGCAAAGTCCGCGCTCCGTGGCGCCGACGATCATCCAGCCGAAGGGCGTGCGCGCTGAGGCGAATCCGATGCGCTCACCGCGGCCGCCCTGGGCGAAGCGCGCCGGCGTCATACCGAGTTGGTTTCCTTCGTAGGCGCGGCTCGACGAGCCGAAGCCGGCCGAGTAGATGGCATCGGTCACGCTCTCGCCTTTCTTGAGAGCGCTGCGCAATTGTCCGGCGCGCAGGCCTCGTTGATATTGCAGCGGGCTCACGCCCATTTCGCGTTTGAACAATCGCTGCACGGTGAAGGGGCTGAGGCCGACGACGCGGCCGAGTTCTTTCAGTTGGACGGGCCGGTCGAGATTCTTCTCAATGTGTGCACGGATCTCAGCCAAAGGGCTGCTCCATGCGTTGGTGGTTGCAGGGCTGCACCGTTTGCAGGGGCGAAAGCCCGCGGCCTGTGCCTCGACGACCGTTTGAAAGAAGCGGACGTTCTCGCGCAGCGGTCTGCGGCTGGCGCAACCGGGACGGCAGAAGACGCCGGTTGTTGTGACGCCGTAGAGGAAGCGCGCGTTGGGGTCGCGTGTCGCGAGCTGCTTCCAGGCGGCGTCGGGATCGAGGATCGAAGTCTTTGGCATGGCGATGCACTTCATTGGTTCGGCGGAGGCGAATTGCGCTGTTGCAATCGAGGTTGCGGTCATGAAGTTCATGGTGACGCGTCCACGATTTTTACGCTATCCGAATCTTGCCGGCAATTAGCAAACCCAACGAATTCAGGCAGATAAACCGGTTTGAACGCAGGGTGCAAAAAGCATCAGCGATTTGTTGAAAACAAAGGGGTTGTTTGGCAGAAATTCGGCGCTATTTCGTGCATTTTGACGAACCTCTGGAGACCGTTTTGTTGATTCTAAACGAGTTAAATGGCGAAGATTGAGCGAAACATCTCGAATTTTTTTATTTATTTTTTGACGACCCGGTTCGACGGCGGCAGACAGGGCTTTGGCGGGGCCGAAAGCCAGAGCGCGAGCTGGCCGGAGCGCCCTCAAATTCGCCCAGGAGAAGAGTGGTGAGCCGATGATCATGCTTTCAAGTATGCGCCGGGTGAGGGTAATTATCGGCAAACTTAGGGGAAAAAGTGAAGGAGTGAAAGAGTGAATAAGTGAATACAAAGTCAGCGAGTTAGCGAATCCGCTGGGATGAGCGCGTGGAATGGGGGCTTGACAACTTTGGTTGGGCAAGCCCGATCGGGCTAAGAACGGCTCAAAAGCGCCTCAGCTCGCGCCAGATCTTCTTCGGTGTCCACGCCGATCGTGTCACGCGGCGCGTTGGCCACGTAAATGCCGATGCCGTTTTCGAGTAGGCGCAGTTGCTCGAGGCGCTCAAGCTTTTCCAGCGGCGAGGGCGGAAGCGAAGCAAACCGCTCCAGGGCGGATTTTCGGTAGGCATAGATTCCGAGGTGCTTGCGGTAGCCGGCGAAGCCTATGGCGTCGCGGTCAAAGGGAATTGTGGCGCGGGAAAAATAGAGCGCGCGTCCATCGAGGGCAGTGACGACCTTTACCGCGTTGGGATTGGTGAATTCCTGCGGCGGGCAAATGACGGCGAGTGTGGAGACTTCAACTTCGGGCCGCAGAAAAAGATCGAGCAGCGGCGGAAAGAAATCGGGCGTGAGGGTCGGCTCGTCACCCTGAATGTTGACGTAAATGTCGGCATCGATCTGGCGCGCCACTTCCCTCACCCGGTCCGACCCGCTGGGGCAATCGGGCGAGGTCATGACGACGGGAATCGAGCGAGCGCGGCACGCATCGGCGACTTCTTCCGCGTCGGTGGCGACAATCACCGGATCCATGAGTCCGCTGGCGCTGGCAGCGCGCCACACCCACTCGACCATGGGCCGCCCGGCGATGGGCCGCAAGACTTTGCGCGGCATGCGCGTGGATGCAAGGCGCGCCGGGATGACGGCTGCAATGCGGAGGGGGCTCATGGAGACGAGTGTATCGAAAGCAGGGACTAGGGACTAGGGACCGAGGGAGCAGAGTGCGACGATATGGTGAATCGGAAAATGGAGAGCGCGCTGCGCGGGCCGGAGGCC
>CAZVYV010000606.1:0-2146 GCA_964630985.1 uncultured Occallatibacter sp. | reverse complement strand
GCTGTTGCCGGCCTGCCCAAGGACATGATTGCCGTGCCGTGGAACTATTCGGCTCAGATTGATTTCGGAAAACTTATCCAGCCATTCGCGAGCAACGGCATTGAAACCTGGGTTGCTCCCGGTGACTCGAATTGGAACGAAGTTTACCCGCGCAACAAGACGGCTCTTTGGAATATTCAGGGTTTCATCGCCGCTGGGCAGAGTCTTAAATCGACGGGTGCGCTCACTACTGTGTGGAACGACGATGGAGAAGGCCTCTTCAACATGAACTGGTACGGGGTCCTTTTTGGCGCGGTCGCCGCGTGGCAGCCGGGCCAAAGTTCGATCGTCGACTATCAGGACGCGTATGGTCTGGACTTTCATCTCGACCCGAGCGGTAAAATTGATGCCGCTGAAAAAGAGTTGATGGCCGCGCAGGGGGATCTGGTCGACGCGAAGACGGGTATGACCAGCGACCAACTTTTCTGGCTCGATCCGTGGGGCGCGGAAGGACAAGCAGTCTCGGCCAAGGTCTTGCCGATTGCGCACGATCTGCGCATCCATGCCGAACATGCCATGGTTCTGCTGGCCGATGCGTGCCGCGATAACCCGAAACTCGCTGAACCCGACGCCATCACCGCCATGGATCTCGGTGCGCGCCGCCTCGATCTCATCGGTCTTAAGTTCCAGCTTGCGCAGGAAATCCCCGCCGCATACGGCCAGGCAGTCGCGCAGCAGCACGACAAGGCGCAAAACAACGCCACCTACAATCTGCTCAGCGAGATCACGGGAATGAACGGCCGATGCCAGGATCTGCGCGATGCCTACTCGGCCCTGAAGACCGAATACAGCCAGGTGTGGCTCAGTGAGAATCGCCCGTACTGGCTCGACAACGTGACCGTCCGCTATGACCTGGAGATTGAACGGTGGCAACGTCGCGCCGACCAGTTTGCGGCGGCCATTTACGACTGGCAGAACGGCCAGGACCTGCCTCCGCCCACAGGACTGGACCTGCCGGCGCCGGCCGCAAGTGGGCACTAGAAAGGTCCAGATGGATCTCGGCCGCGCCGGACATCCTCGCATTCGGAGTCCGAACCAAAACGATTACCGGGACGCAGATTTCTCCCCTCAGCCGCGCGCGGCAGATGCACACTAGATGCATGCTGGAGCGCTCCACCGAAAGGCGCCTGCCCCTCGTTCTGCTGATTGACGATGACCTGGTCAGCCGCGAAGTAGCAGCCACCGTGCTTACCATGGCTGGATTCACTGTCCACACAGCCGTCGATGGAAATGATGCGCTGGAGATGCTCGCCAGAGAAGTGTGCCGGCCCGGCGCGATTCTCATGGACGCGCAGATGCCCGGCCTGAGTGGAATAAAACTGATCGCAGAGCTGCGCAGCCGCACCGACGCTCGCATCTACGCCATCAGCGGAAGCAACGCGCCGCCTGAAGTGGCCGACGCTGCGGATGGCTTTCTGCTCAAGCCCTTCAATGCTGAAGGTCTGAGTAGGCTGATCGAGGGCTATCAGCCGGAAGCCGTTTCTTCGCTCCTCGATCCCAATGAGCCCGTGGTCAGCGTGGAGGTTCTCGCCCAATTGCGCAAAGTCATGCCCGAGTCCGCTGTTCGGCAGATATACGCCGCCGTCGTTACCGATCTCGGCCGTCGGATTGAAGCGCTGGGAGTGGCGATTGCCAGAGGTGATGCAGCGGAGATTCGCCGCATTGGGCACGCCATCAAGGGTGGCTGTGGTATGGCCGGCGCCCTTCAGGCCGCACGCCTCGGCGCGCTTTTGGAGTCAATACCGCTTAACTTCAAGGATAACCAACTGGATAACAGCGCCATTCTGCTGAGCGATTTGCGTGCCGCTGCCCAAGGGTTGGAGCGTATGCTGGATGCTGAATTGCCTGCCTGATCCAGCGCATTCCTGCGCTTGGGCCGGGAACAGCGGAGGCGTGTGGCCGAAATGGAACGAACCATTCGAATCGTGCTGGCGGACGACCACCCGGTCGTGCGCATTGGCGTGCGCAATATGCTTTCCAAAAGCGACGGCTTTGACGTAGTCGGCGATGCCACGGACGGGGACGAGGCCATTACTCAGACCCTCGAGCTTCAGCCGGATGTTCTCCTTCTCGATGTCGCAATGCCGCGGCTGCCCGGCCTTGAGGC
>CAZVYV010000605.1:0-2151 GCA_964630985.1 uncultured Occallatibacter sp. | reverse complement strand
ACGCTGGCTCACCTGCTCAAATACGACTCGATCCTGGGCAATCTGCCTAACGAGATCAAGTCGGGGGAGGACTTTATCTCGGTCGACGGCAAGAAGATCAAGGTTACCTCGGAACGCGATCCCGCCAAGCTGGACTGGGCTTCGGTCGGCGCGCAGGTGGTTGTGGAATCGACCGGCTTCTTTACCGACGCGGAGAAAGCCAAGGCTCATCTTGGCGCAACGGTGAAGAAGGTCATCATCTCGGCTCCGGCCACCAACGAAGACATCACCATCGTGCTGGGCGTGAACGAGGACAAGTACGATCCGGCGAAGCACAACATCATCTCCAACGCCAGTTGCACCACCAATTGCCTGGCGCCGGTCGTCAAGGTGATTCTCGAAACCACGGGCCTCGTCTCCGGCATCATGACCACCATTCATAGCTACACCAACGACCAGGTCATCCTCGACTTTCCGCACAAGGACCTGCGCCGCGCCCGCGCTGCCGCATTGAACATGATTCCCAGCTCGACCGGCGCCGCCAAGGCGCTCAAGCTGGTGATCCCCGAGACCGCCGGCAAGCTGGACGGCTTTGCCATCCGTGTTCCAACGCCGAACGTCTCGATCGTCGACCTGACCTACATCGCCGAGAAGCCCACGACAGTGGATGCTTTGAACGCAGCCTTCAAGACCGCCTCCGAAGGAAAATTGAAGGGCATCCTGGGCGTCGATTCGAACCTGCTGGTCAGCTCGGACTTCAAGGGCGACAAGCGCAGCTCGATCGTGGACGCGCCTCTGACCAAGGTGGTCGGACAAAGCGTGAAGGTGCTGAGCTGGTACGACAACGAGTGGGGCTACTCCAACCGCGTCGTCGACCTGATTGGCTTCCTGGCCAAGAAGGGGCTGTAACTACAGTTCATAGTTCGTAGTTCACAGTTCTTAGTCGAGAGTTCTCGGTCGCCGCACGGACTGCGAACGACGAACTAAGAACTGTGAACTGATCTTTGACCTCTTTTTCCCACGAAAGGCACCTCCCATGGCCAAGCTGTCGATTCAAGACATCGAACTGACCAATAAGCGGCTTTTTATCCGCGTCGATTTTAATGTCCCGCTCACCGAAGACGGCACGACCATCACCGACGACACGCGCATTGTGGCTACGCTGCCGACGATCGAATATGCGTTGCGGAAGAACGCCAAGGTGATTCTGGCTTCGCACCTGGGCCGCCCCAAGGGCAAGCCCAATCCAAAGTATTCGCTCAAGCCCGTGGTCAAGCGGCTGCGCGAACTTCTCGATAAGAAACTGGGCGAGGGCATTAACGTTGCCTTCTCGCCGGATTGCGTGGGCGAGATCGCCGAGGAGATGGCGCGGCAGCTTGAGTCGGGCCAGGTGCTGCTGCTTGAGAATCTGCGCTTCCACGCGGAAGAGGAAGCCAACGATCCCGAATTCTCGAAGGCGCTAGCCTCGCTCGCCGAAGTGTATGTGAACGATGCGTTCGGTTCCGCGCACAGGGCGCACGCATCAACAGAAGGAATTACGCACTACCTCAAGCCCGCTGTGGCCGGCTTGCTGATGGAGAAAGAGATCACCTATCTCGGCAAGGCGCTTGAAAACCCCGAGAAGCCGTTTGTGGCCATCATCGGCGGATCGAAAATCTCCGGGAAAATCGACGTGATCCAGAACCTGCTCGACAAAGTCGACACGCTGGTGATCGTCGGCGGTATGGCGTACACGTTTCAGCGTGCGCTGGGGATAAAGACCGGAAAGAGTCTCGTTGAAGAAGACAAAATCGAGATGGCGAAAGAGGCGCTCGACAAGGCAAAGGCCAAGGGCGTGAAACTTTTGCTTCCGGTGGACAATATTCTGGCCGACAACTTTGCGGCGGACGCGAAAACGCAAGTGTGGGACTGCTCGAAAGACTTTCCCGACGACTGGCAGGGCCTGGACATCGGGCCGCAGTCGATCAAGGCGATTGAAGATGTGATTTTGACGGCGAAGACCATCGTGTGGAACGGGCCGGCGGGAGTTTTTGAGTTTCCGCGCTTTGCTGTGGGTACGAACGCCATTGCAAGGGCCGTTGCGGCGAATCGGACGGCGACGTCGATCATCGGCGGCGGCGATTCGGTGAGCGCCATCAACCAGGCCGGAGTGGCCGACCAGATCACGCACAT
>CAZVYV010000604.1:0-2156 GCA_964630985.1 uncultured Occallatibacter sp. | reverse complement strand
CGAGGCCATGACCTCGACGCAATCGCCATTGTACAAAGCATATTTTTTAGTGATTTCCTGATCTATCACAGCCATGAAGGAATCTCCTGTTCGTTGGGAAATTTTATCCCGCGATCAATGTGAAGTTCTTTCACCATCTCCGTCACGAGGTTCGCAAACATGCGATCCGCCGCCACTGACTTCCGCTTGAGGTTTTCTATGACCGACTTCTCGCCTTCGGTCACAACGATGTCGGAGCGCACCGGACGAGTCTGACCGAACCTCCAACACCGCCTGACAGACTGGTAGTACTGCTCGAAACTGTGAGAGGCGAACGAAACGACGTGAGCGCAGTTCTGGAAGTTAAGGCCCCACGCTCCGATCTTCGGCTTTGTGATTAAGTCTTTGATCTTCCCCGAAGCGAACGCGGTGAATTTTTCTTCTTTCTCTTCGTCCGAATCCGCTCCGCTCACTTGTACCGAGCCTTTGATGATCTCTTCCAGCAAGTCGCATTCGTCGTTCAGGTGGCCCCAGATCAAAGCGGAGTGGCCGTCATCGACCAAAGCGGCCACGCGCTCACACCGCTCCTGAATCGTGCGCCGTCTTTCCTCGCGTTCTTCTTTCAGCCCAACCGCTGGCATAGCGAACAACATTCCGTCGGGGATGCTCTCGGAATCAACGAAATGCTCTTTCTCGATCAGTTCCGGCAAGACGAATGCGCGGTCATCATAGCCAAGGTCGGAAGGCTTTCTGATCGCACGCGCCCACGAACAAAGCCAGCGCCAGAAAGGTAGTTCAGCGTGTCCCTTGAATCTCCACTTTCCGTCGCTGCTAAACATCTGGCCGGGCTTCTCAAATCTCCGCGACATCCCCGGCTTGATCGAGTTCGTGTCGTTTTTGAAAAACCTCATGAGCATGTCCATGTGGCCGAGTTCGCCAAGAGCCTCGCTGGACGTTCCGAGTTCGATGTAGTCGTTTGGCGCTGCCGTCGCCGTACAAAGCAGGCGGTACGGAAGCTTCCGCATGAACTCGGTGATCTCCGACCGCCGCGCTCCGTCGAATGATTTCAAGATCGAAGATTCGTCACACACGCATCCAGAGAACTGCTTCCAGTCGAACTTGTGCAACTGCTCGTAGTTCGTGAGGATGATCTTGACTCCGTTGTGACTCCCGTCTCTCGAACGCTCGCACTCGATAGAGAACTTATCTCCCTCGCGGATCGTCTGAGCAGACACCGCCAGAGGAGTCAGGATCAACACTGGCTTGTTCGTGTGCTCCACGACGTTCTGCGCCCAGACGAGTTGCATCGGAGTCTTGCCCATGCCGCAATCGGCGAAGATCGCCGCTCGGCCTTTCTCTACGCTCCAGGTTACGAGGTCAGATTGGAAATCGAACAAGAACGACGGCATAAACTTTGGAGCGAATCCGGAGTTGGTCCCGAGTTGCGTCTTTTCTTCGATGAAGTCTTTGTAACTGAGCGCCACTTTGTGCCCCGCTATTGTCGGCATCACAGTTTCCCTCGACACACTCCGCAGTTACCCACCGAAGCGTACCCGTGCGGACAGTCCGTTAAATTGATTGCCTGCGAAGGACCGTCAGAAGCCATCGAGCACGGACCAGCATGATTAAGTGGACGCTGGCAATAAGTCGTTATCATTCCATTGCTCCCATCTTTCGCGATGACGTTCCGACACAGAGCATGAGTAGAAAAATCAAAAGGTATCCTCGTCATGCTCTCACCTGACGAATAGAAACGATCCCTTCCCGCTCGAATCTTTCCACTGTCCGTAAGATGTCCGCTGGCGGCTTCCCATGGTACAGCCACCACGCCAATGTATTCATGTCTACGCCTAGCATCCCCGCAAACTCCGCTACCTGGATGCCACGCTCTTTACGGAACTTCTGTAGCCTCTGACTTGGACTCATTTTGATCTCGCTTTCTTCCGAAGATTTAAGATGTCTCCTACGTGTACCGGCTTCTTCTTCTCGATTTCCTTTGTCCACCATTTCTTCAGACTCCAGACCACCAGCAATCTTTCCTTCGGTCCCCAGATGTATTCCTTCTGCAAATTTGCAGTTTTCAGGATGGGTTCCTTTCAAAGTACAACTCCCATAACCGATCCCATCCCCAGAGCTTCACGAAACGAGCCGTCTTCGCTTCCCGTTCTCGAATAGCT
>CAZVYV010000603.1:0-2160 GCA_964630985.1 uncultured Occallatibacter sp. | reverse complement strand
GAAAGGATTGAAATTCACTGCCGTGCAGAACGGAGACGGAATCGGAGATTTCGCTCGATTGCTGGACGTTGAGGAACGTGGTGATGAAGGGCTCGAACGCGGATGCGTCTTTGAAATGTATGGCGACGATGCTGCGACTTTCGGCGATGTCGTAGGGAGATTCGATGCCTTCGATGACGGCGTCGGGCTTGCCACCGGCGGTGAGGTCACCGGATTCGGTGTGATCGTTGGGACGGAGCTTCCACCACGCGTTGTGGAGAAGCGAGAGGAAGAATCCTGCCGTGTCATGAACCTGAACCTGTCCGTTGCCGAGCGAGACGGGAAGATGCGCGCCCAGTTTCTCGAAGGCGGGTTGATCGTCGCCGGCGCCGATGATGAGGAAGTCAGTTGCAGCGCCATTCTGAAGTGCATCAGGGCCGGCCACGGTGACGCGCAGACCGGGAAAGCCGGTTTGGCGGCCGAAGTGGCCCATGAGCGTTACGAAGGTCTCAATCTCCTGCTCAGTGGGCGCGGGCGGAAGAATCACTGTAGTGCCGCTTAGATCCGCGAGGCGCGTGAACGGGAATCCGGCGTTCGAGAAGATTTCGAGATTGGGCAACGGCGTCCAATGCGGATAGCCGCGCAGATCGAGATAGGAGTCGCGAAGGATCGAGCCCTGGAGATTGCTCGGTGGGATGTTGTCGCAGTTTTGCTTGCGCGCAAGTTGGAAAGTGTAGTCGAACGAGAGAGTGTTCGAGAACGGGCGCAGGTTGACGAGGGGAACGGGGACATCGGTCGCGGCGGTACGCGATGCGTCCTGGCCTGGAGTGAGCGGAGTGGAGCCGAGAAATGCGCTGTTGATGCGCACCTGAAGGCTGGAGATGGGGCCGATGGGAATGGAGTTGTAGCGATAGGCGAGATGCAGGCGGGTATCGTCGCTCCCGGGCTCGTAATAAAGGTCGGGCGGAATGCGGAAGTAGACGTTGAGCGGAGTGGTTCCATCGCCCTGAAGCTGACCGGGGGCCGCATAGTCTGACAGTGAAATGGTCTGATCGGTGCGTGCCCATCGCGGCGCGGCGTCAGGGCCTTGTTTGGCGGGTAGCGCGAGATTGTTGATGGATGCCTGCGAGCCAGTGAGGATGTTACTGTGCAGCGCGACGGCCTGAGCGGCAACGAGTGCGTCGGCGGCGTTGGCACCGGTGACGATGAGAGTTTTTCCGTAAGGATCGTTGGGGTTTGCGCGCATGGCCACAGTGGGCCCGCTGACGGAGGAAAGATTCAAACTGGCGGGAAGGTCCGATGCGTTCTCAGCGATCACGATGGCATTGCCTTGCGGAATGGCGCCGATGCGCACCGGAAAACGCACGGGGCGGTCGGCAGAGACGAGGCCGAAGTAGCTGGCGACGATGCCCGCGGCTTGAATGGCTTTGAGCGAAGGCGGCGCAGGAAAGACGATGGGAATGCTGACCGGCTGAATCACGGCCGGGTCAACGAAGGGGATGGGCAGTTGCTTCAAGTCGTCGGCGAGAGGCAGCAGGTCACCGCGAATGTCGAGCGAGGTGTTCGGATGCACGCGCGCCCAGAGCGAATTGCTGGCGGGATCTTCGCAGCTCATGGTGTAGTGGCCGATGAATTCGATGGTCAGCGCATTGTTGTGTACGAGCAGCTCGGGTGGAATGTTGAAGTCGGCTTCCGAGTCGGTGCCATCGGAACCGCCGTACTTCCCTGCCTTGGGTTGAATGGTGGCGAAAAGCGTGCCGTTCAGGATGAGTTTGAGCTGACTTAGCTGCGGAATGAGGGCGGGAGAAAACGCGTAGGAGAAATGGATGATGGCAGCACGGACGACTTGCGTTTGCGGCAACGTGAAGTAGATGGTGTGCTGGCGATCGGTGGAGTGCAGTTCAATTTGCGGCGAGCCGGCTTCGGCGAGAGTGAATGTGTCGTGAAACTGGCCGGGTAAGACAGCGGAGTTACCGGGGTTAGCGGAGTTGGCGTTCGTGCTATCCCCGGTCCCCAAATGCGAGGAATCGTCACCCCCCGGACGAAGACCTGTCCGCGGGGACCCCGAACCGGGGGCACCCGCGGGGTTAGCGGAGCTAGGGGGGTTGGGAGCGGTCTGGGCTAAGGATTTCGGCGAGCCCGCAATGAGAATCGAGGTGAAGAGCAGGATCATCCCTGACT
>CAZVYV010000602.1:0-2163 GCA_964630985.1 uncultured Occallatibacter sp. | reverse complement strand
GTGAGGCGGTCAACGCCTACAATCCAAAACGGAGGACGAGATGCAATACCTACTGACGCTTTACATCCAGGAGTCCGGCTGGGGCCAGATGACACCCGAGCAGCAGCAACAGGGCAGCGCGGCCTACGCGGCCTATACCGAAGCTCTGAAATCTGCCGGCGCGCTGGTCAACGCTAACCGGCTCAAACCCTCATCCACGGCCACCACTCTTCGCACAACCAACGGCAAAACGCAGGTGCTTGACGGACCTTTCGTTGAGTCGAAGGAACAGCTTGCCGGCTATTACCTCATCGAGGCGCCCGACCTCGACGCGGCGATGCAGTGGGCCGGTCGATGCCCCGCGGTGCAGCATGGCGTCGTCGAAGTGCGCGCGATCTGGGCAATGTGACCTGAGGAAGTGATTTTCAACGGCACGAGTGAGGCCAACATGCTGAACCAATCCTTCACAGCGCCGCTGATCAAAAGCCCAAAGCCCGGCGGCTGGACGTATGTCATCTGGCCCAGGTCGGCCGCCTTCTTTGGGACGCGCGGGCTGGTCAAGGTCAAAGGCACCATCGATGGATGCCCGTTCCAAAGCTCGTTTATGGCACTGGGCGATGGCAATCACAAGCTGCCCGTAAAAGCTGAGATCCTGAAGGCGATCGGAAAAGCGCCACCAAAGACGGTCACGGTCGCGCTGCTCGAAAGGATCGCTTCGCCCCGCAAGCGGAAAATCGCTCGTTGAGTTCGCAACAAATCGCCATGGTGAATCCCTCAAACGAGAAGGCAGCTTTTCAGGCAGCGGAGGCTGTGGCCCTTCGCAGTCGCGGCAAGCTCATCGCTTATCTCGCGGCGCGGTTCGGAGACGTTGCAGCCGCCGAAGATGCCTTGTCCGAGGCCTTCGCATCGGCATTGTCGGTTTGGCCGCAGAAAGGCTGCCCCGACAATCCGGAGGCATGGCTCCTTACCGCCGCCCGCCGAAAACTCATCGATCATCTTCGCCGCAATCGCGAATCGTCAAGCGACGACGAACCGGAGCAGTTGGCCGATGCCATGATCGCGGCAGCGGACGACGATTTTCCCGATCGGCGGCTCGCGCTCCTTTTTGCCTGCGCCCATCCGGCAATCGATCCGGCAGTGCGCGCGCCTCTCATGCTGCAGGTTGTCCTGGGATTGGAAGCGGCACAGGTCGCCTCGGCCTTTCTGGTTTCGCCGGCTGCCATGGCCCAGCGGCTCGTGCGCGCCAAAACAAAAATTCGCGAGGCCGGCATCCCCTTCCGCATCCCCGAGCGCAATGAGCTGCGCGACCGGCTCGACTCGGTGCTTGATTCCATCTACGCAGGCTTTGCCGAAGGATGGGCGGACGCCACTGGAACCGATCCGGCGCGCCGCGAACTGGCCGCGGAAGCAATCTTTCTCGGCAGGTTGTTGACGCAGCTTCTTCCTGACGAGCCGGAGGCATGGGGCCTGCTCGCGCTCATGCTCTACGCTGAAGCGCGCAGGCCCGCGCGCCGCACGCCCGAGGGAGAATTCGTTCCCCTGCGCAGCCAGGACAAGACGCTGTGGGATTGGAAAATGATCGAAGAAGCTGAAGCCGCGCTGAACCACGCAAGCCGCTCCCGGCTTATCGGACGATATCAGCTCGAAGCCGCCATCCAGTCGGCGCATGTCGAGGGCGCCCGCACCGGATCCGTGTCCTGGGCCGCCGTCGTCAGTCTGTACGACGCGCTTGCGCAGTTGACCAGTTCGCCCGTTGCGTTCATCAACCGCGCACTGGCAGTGGCTGAGTTGGAAGGTCCACAAGCTGGATTGGCGGCGCTTGACGCTGCCGCTGCCGACCGGCGTGTGGAGTCGTATCAGCCCTACTGGGCTGCGCGCGCAAACCTCCTCGGTCGTACCGGATCGCACGTCGAGGCGCGGCACGCGTATCAACTGGCAATCGGCCTCGAGAGCGACCCCGCCGTCCGCGAATACCTTCGCCGCCGCTGCGAAGATCTTCGCTAGCCCGGGCGACGACAGCATGCGGATCGTTCCGTAGAATGACCTCCGTGAGACTTCTTCGAACTAGCCGAGAACAACAATGCCCAAGCTGAGCGCCGGAATCCTCCTTTATCGCAACACCAGCGGGCGCCTCGAAGTGTTTCTCGTTCATCCCGGCGGGCCCTTCTGGATGAACAAGGACCT
>CAZVYV010000601.1:0-2165 GCA_964630985.1 uncultured Occallatibacter sp. | reverse complement strand
GGCGGAAGAGAAGTCCAAAGGTGCCGGCGCTGGTTGGATGGTTCTTTCAGGGGCAGCAAAGAAGGAGTACGACGAGCGGTTCGCTTTCATTCTCCCTGTCGATATTAACCTTCGCAACGACAATCTGGACAGGGTTGGGATGTGCGATGATCGGTGGGCTAGGGGAGTGCCGTACTCAAACGAACTAGGCGGTGTCAACGTCGGGTCATATCCCGAATACTAAGGAGGATTTATGGGGATGAGAAAGTTTCTCGAAAAACCGGGTGAGTTCGGCGGCGGCAAGGCTGAGAAGGTTGCCCACAAAGAGAAGTACAAAGGCAGTCGCTACATTCAGGGCGACATGGCCCCCAAAAAGGGCGGCAAGAAGAAGAGCCGGAAACGTGCGTAAGGAGGAATCATGCACTTGCTTCAAGTAACAGTGGCAGCAACCGGGGTAGCTCAACCAATCATTCCTCCAGCAGTGCAACCGGCATCGCAGAATCCGTTCAGTGTGTTCGTTGTCCAAAATAACTCTGCGGCGGCGGTTCGTCTTGGTGACAGCACAGTGAGCGCAACGCGAGGAATCTTGCTTGCTGCGGGTACGCCTGGTGGTTCTCAGACGGTTCAACCAGCACTCCAGTACACGGGAGACTTGCGAGAGTTTTACATCGCTGGAACAATCGCAAGCGTGATCGACTTTATGATTCTGGACTAGACGGGGGAATGTGATGCGTAAAAGGTTATGGGTTGTCCTGCTATTTCCGCTGGCGATTTCGGCTCAGGTGGTGAACCCTCCAAGTTCTCTTCCTACCGGAACTACGGCTGTAACTCAGCCCAATCCATACGATTTCTCAACAAACGTCGCCACCGATGCGTTTGCCGTTCGTCTGACCAATCTTCAGATGGCTACTATTCCAATCAGCGGAATTACTGGGGGCACGTACTCTTTCAATTCTGCGGGCACCGGGGCTTTGGCGAACTATACAGCGTCTGGTGGGACTATCACCAGCGTTCTCGTGTGGATACCTTCTGGATCTGGATACCAAGCTGGAGATCTAATCACATTCCAGGCCGGCAACTACGATTCATTGGTCTTGATCACCGCGGTCACGTCCGGCCAGCCCACCGCCGGAACCATCCTTTACGGCGGGACCGGATACACTAGCGGTACATCCATCGCTGAAACCGGGGCGAACGCAGTGCAGTTCACTTTTCTGCTTTCCGGCACTCTGACATCGAACGTAACTTTCGTCAATCAATACGGATCGTACCTGACGACAGGCAACCAATGGCTTTGGGCTAACAACACGACTGGGGCTTTCACTGTCACTGTCTGCCAAGCGGCGTCTGCCGGATCGCAGTCATGCGGCGGACGAACGGTTCTCATCCCGCAGGGGACCAATAACAGCAGCATGATGTTCATCCAAACTGATGGCGTAGCAAACGTGGATATTGCCAACCATATTCCCATGAATGGGACCGTGACCTTCACCACTGCAACATCAGACAACGCGACAATAAACGGGGTAACGGCATCTTCGCATTGCGTTTTCTCTCCCACAAACGCCACGGCAGCGGCGGCTACGACAATCGCTTACATCTCCTCAATCAGCGCGAATACCGTGACGTTTACTCACGTTGTCACAACAGCGAGCGGCGGAACTGAAAGCATTCAATGCACCCCGTATTAAGGAGATGAATGGCAACGGTCTACAGTTGGCTGAAACTCACCGATGCTATCTCTGCCCTTCAGGGGCGTCTAGGGAGTTCTGTCTTCTGGAGCACGGCGGAAGCGCAAGCGTACCTCACGATGGCACTGAGAGAGTGGAACAGTTTAACGGAGCAGTGGGCCACGGATTTCACTTTCCCGGCTACTTCGACGCAGACTTGGTACAACACCGGGCTTCTGGCTGGCTCCCCACGTCTCCGCACTGTCACTGACGCATCGCTCTATACCATGATGCAGTACATGCTTCTGGAGCCTCCTACCGGGGCTGGGGCGTGGACAGGGACGAATCAGTTCACTCTCGCCGATCTTCAGAACGCACTTCAGCGTCGGACTCAGGAAGTGATTCAGGCGGCGGGGTGTAATATTGCACAACTCGCACCCTTGAACGCGACCCCCGGCACGGTCACAACGCTTCTAGGGGATACCGTTCTTGAGCCTCGGCGTATCCGCTTTGTGC
>CAZVYV010000600.1:0-2172 GCA_964630985.1 uncultured Occallatibacter sp. | reverse complement strand
GCTGCACGCAGTGCTGTCACGGAGCCTTCGCCATCAACGCCCTCGACGCCGCGCGACTCCGCGAAGGAATGGCTGATCTGCGGGCCACAAATCCTGCGCTGGCCGCCGAAATCGAGCGCCGCGCCCACGCCTGGCTTGCTGAGCACGGTCCCGCCTTTCCCGGCGATCCCGAAACCGGCGCGCTCGGCACGTCAGAAACCGATCAGGCCCTCTTTGAAGGCTTTGCGAACGCCGCCGCCTGTCCCGCGCTCGACCCCGCCACCGGCCGCTGCGACGTCTACCAGCGGCGTCCCATGACCTGCCGCGTCTTCGGCCCGCCCGTTCGCGCGACCAGCGAAAACGGCGCCGAAGGCCTGGGCCACTGCGAGCTCTGCTTCATCGGGGCTACTCCGGAGCAGGTTGCTGCCTGCGAGATGCCTGTCCCTTACGCGCTCGAAGCGGAACTGCTCGATGAGATCGAATCGCCGTCCGAAACCGTCGTCGCCTTCGCGCTGCTCGGCTTCGGTTCGCATTGAAGGGACGGCTTCGCAGACTGCGGAAACCCCGCTTTAATGGAGCACGAAGTGTCAGGGGCACAACTTCAGTCGTGCCGATAAAGGCGATCAAGACGGCGGGGCTTTAGCCCCTGAGGGATGCTTTTTTGCGCCTTCGCGCACGACTCGACGCTTTCCGCAGGCTCTTCCTCATCACGGCAGCGGATTGACGATCGTTGCTCCCCACTCCTCGGGGCTCACGTCGCGAGCGTGCGAGGCAAAAATCCATCGATGGCCGTCGATGTCGTTCACGCCGTATTGCCTTTCTCCATATTCCGTTTCATGCAATTCTTCCCATATGATCACTCCACGCTCCTTGGTTCTGGCGTAGTGAGCGTCCACGTCCTCAACTATCACGGTGAGCGCTTGAGTCCCCGACCCGAGCAAAGCCGGGCTTTGCGTTCCTCGGCGTGGCTCGGTCAGCATAATGACGGCGCCTCCGAGAAACATCTGGATCCCGGCTACCGGCTGGCCGTAGCGGAAATACTCTTTAAAGCCAAAGGAACGGCTGAGCCAATCGCACGCTTCGTCGATGTCGCGGTAAACCAGATGGGGAAGCACGTTTGAAACCGGCACGGAGCGGTTATTCATGGCGACAGTATGCAACGAGCCTTCATTCAGAATCAACGGCAAACGCGCAAGCGGTGTTCCGCCAGCAAACAGCGCCTCCGCGTCGACCTTACGCCCATTGCCGTAAACTGTTCTTTGCCGCCCCCCATGACAATGCGCCCCTGCTGGGTTGAGATTCGCACCCGCGCTCTAGAGGAAAACTTCCGCTTTCTCGCTGGACTCGCCTCGCCGCACGCCGAACTGCTCGCCATCGTCAAAGCCAACGCCTACGGCCACTCGCTCGCACTCTGCGCACCCGCAGTCGTTCGCGCCGGCGCAAAGTGGCTCGGCGTCACCAGCGTTGAAGAAGGCATCGTCGCGCGCGCCTTGTGTCCCGAGGCCCGTGTGCTCATCATCGGCGGCGTCTTCCCCGGCCAGCCCGCGGCCGCCATTCAGTTCCAACTCACTCCTGTTGCGTGGGAGCCGTGGCAGCTCGACGAACTCGTCTCGGCTGCTCGCGCTGCGGGCTCGCAGCAGGGCTCCGTCCCGGTCCATCTTGAAATCGACACCGGCATGAGTCGCCAGGGTGTTGGCCCCAGCGACCTCGCCCAAATCTTCGCGCGTTTCGGACCCGGCTCGCCGCTGCGCCTTGAAGGGATCATGACGCATCTCTTCGCTGCCGACGAAGCTGACGGCGCCGCCACGCAGGAGCAGCTGACGCGCCTCGACGATGCCATCAGCCGCATCTCCGCAGCGGGCCTTTTCGCCGAATGGCTCAACGTCGGTGCGTCCGCCACTCTGCTTGCCGGCCAGGCTCGCATCATCGCAGACTTAGCCGCTCGCCATGGCATGAAAGCCATCCTCCGTCCCGGCCTTGCGCTCTACGGGCTTGTCCCACGTTTCGATCCCGCGTTTGCGCCAGACGGGGCGACCGCTCCGGCCGAACCGCCCTCGCTTGCCGCCGCACGAACCGCGCTCCAGACAGTCCTCACATGGAAGGCCTCAGTTGCCGGCGTCCGCGCAGTTCCGGCGGGCGCAACTATCGGTTACAACGCAACCTTTCTTGCCAGCGAGCCCATGCGTGTCGCGC
>CAZVYV010000599.1:0-2180 GCA_964630985.1 uncultured Occallatibacter sp. | reverse complement strand
CCCGCAACTCCAAATGCCATCAACGCCGCTGCCGTCAACGCAAATCCAAATCGCTTCATTATCATGCTCCTCACCTCTCCGTTTCCCTGCCGACGCATTTTGCGCTCTTCCGCCGGGAAGGTGCTTTCTTGCCGTCCCTGTATTTGCACGCCGCCATCCATTCGAGCAGCGTCATGCAACATATTGAAAAATAAAGACATTTTGACACATTTGTGCAGATTTGAACACCTCTGAAACCATGTAATTTTTACCCTTTCTGGTAAGGTTTGCCCAATCTTCACCCGCCTCCATCAAATCCACGAACTCGTTGCCTCCGCGGCAAACAGGCCGCCTCGATTCTCGTTATTCTAGGAAAGGTCGCGTCGAGCGCCGGCCCTCTTCATGGATCTCTACGAAAAAATCCGCACTTTGCCGATGCAGCCCGGTGTCTATCTTTACAAAAACGCCGAAGGCGAAGTCATCTACGTGGGCAAGGCCAACAACCTGCGCTCACGCGTGCGTTCGTATCTCCTCGAAGCCTCGCAAGCCAACGCCAAAACTGGCTCGCTCATGCGCGAGGCCGTCGACATCGAATACATTCTCGTCGCCAACGAACACGAAGCCCTCGCCCTCGAAAACAACCTCATCAAGCAGCGCAAGCCGCGCTTCAACATCCTTTTACGCGACGACAAGACCTACCCCTACGTCAAGCTCACGCTCGCAGACCGCTTCCCCAAGGTTTTCGTCACGCGGCGCCTGCGCAAAGACGGCTCGGCCTATTACGGCCCTTACTTCCCCGGCAACCTTGCCTACCGCGTGGTCGAGCTGATCCATCGCAGCTTTCTCCTGCCCAGTTGCAAGGTCGACCTCTCGCGCTACCACCCGCGCGCCTGTCTGCAGTACTACATTCATCGCTGCCTCGGCCCATGCGTCGAGGGACTAACCACTCCCGAGATCTACAAGCAAGCCGTCCGCGACGCGCAACTATTTCTCGAAGGCCGCCACGCCGAGCTGGAGCGCACTCTCTCCGCGCGCATGATGGCCGCCGCCGAAGCCGAGCAGTTCGAGACCGCAGCGCGCTTGCGCGATCAGCTTTCCACAGTTCACCAGCTCCAGGAAAAGCAGCGCATCGCCACTGCCGAGCTGGACGACGATGCCGACGTCTTTGGCTATCACTTTGAAGACGGCAGCCTGGCCGTCAATCTCTTCCACATGCGCAACGGCAAAATCGTCGATCGCCGCGAGTTTTTCTGGGAGGACCTGCCCAGCCTGTTGGAAGCCATTGACGAGCCCGGAGTCGAGTCCGGCGCAGAAGCGCGCACTTTCAACGCGGGCCACGTCTTTTCGGCGCTGCTAAAACAGCTCTACATTGACCAGCAGTACGTCCCGCGTTCCATCCTTGTTCCCGCCGAATTCGACGACCGCGAAACACTCGCCGCGCTGCTCACTGAGCGCACCGGCCACAAGATCGAGATCGCCGTTCCCCAGCGCGGCGACAAGAAATCCCTCGTCGATCTCGCCGGCCAGAACGCCCATCAGTCCTACACGCAGCGTTTCCGCGTCCTCGAACCATCGCGCAAGGCCATTCAGGAGGCGCTCGCCGACGCGCTCATGCTCCCAGAACTACCCCGCCGCATCGAGTGCTTCGACATCTCGCACATCCAGGGTGCTGAAACCGTGGCCTCGCTGGTCGTCTGGGAAGACGGCAAGATGAACAAATCCGCCTATCGCAGATTCAAAGTGAAAACCGTCGCGGGGGTCGACGATTTCGCGTCCATGCGCGAGGTGGTCGAGCGCCGCTACCGCCGCATTCGCGACGGCGCCTGCAAGCCTTCAGACCCGATCGTTTTGAAAGGGGACGGATTCCGCGGCGCCAAGAATCTGCGTGACGAATCGGCAGCTCTGGTTCCGGAGGGCGAACCATCCAAAAGCAAGGAACCTACGACAATGCCTTCGCTGATCCTCATCGATGGCGGCCTCGGCCAGCTTCACGCTGCAGCCGAAGCTCTGGAATCCCTCGGCTTCACTTCGCAGCCGCTTGCGTCGATCGCCAAGCGCGAAGAAGTCATTTACGTCTACGGCAATGAAGACGAGCCGATCGTTCTCGACCGCCGCTCGCCGGTGCTTCATCTCGTCCAGCTCATTCGCGACGAGAGCCATCGCTTCGCCGTTGGCTATCACCGCCAGCGCCGCGCGATGCG
>CAZVYV010000598.1:0-2181 GCA_964630985.1 uncultured Occallatibacter sp. | reverse complement strand
TGCCGACCATCGCATTCGTCAAAAAGTTTCGCAAGGAGTTTGAGGATCATCTGAACGGCGCGCCCTGCCCGTATGCAAAGGAAGGCGTGCCCCAACTCACCGTCGTATAACAGGCACCAAATTTCCGAGGATCTGCTCCAAGACCAGAAAAAGATGCCCGAAGTAAACTTCACAGTCGACGGAAAAAAGCTCACCGCACCGGCGGGAACGCTGCTCATTGACGCCTGCCGCAAGGCGGGCATCGAGATTCCGGCTTTCTGCTATTACCCCGGTCTTTCACTGCAGGCCGCCTGCCGCATGTGCGTCGTGCGCCAGGAAAAAGTTCCCAAGCTGCAAACCGCCTGCACCACCACGGTCGCCGAAGGTCAGGTCTTCATCACCGAGTCACCCGAAATCGCGCAGGCGCGGAAGGCCACCATCGAATTGCTCCTCGGCAACCACCCGCTCGACTGCCCGGTTTGCGACGCGGGCGGCGAATGCGAGTTGCAGGACATGACCTTCAAATACGGCGCAGGCGATAGCCAGTTCGTCGAGGTCAAGCACCATCGAGACGAGCAGCAGTGGTCACCCGCCGTCTTTTACGACCGCCCGCGCTGCATTCTCTGCTATCGCTGCATTCGCATGTGCGGCGAGGGCATGGACGTCTGGGCGCTCGGCATTCACAATCGCGCCGCAGACTCCGTCATCGTTCCTAACATTCTCGGGACCAACGGCGGGAGCCAGAAGCTCGACTGCGAGCAGTGCGGCATGTGCATCGATGTTTGCCCCGTCGGCGCGCTCACCAGCGGCAGCTATCGATACAAGACGCGACCCTGGGAGATGAACCACGTTTCCACCGTCTGCACCCACTGCTCCGACGGCTGCAAGGTCACGCTCGGCGTGCGCCAGTCGAACGACGGCTCCGAGATCGTGCGCGCTGACAATCGCGACAAGAGTGGGATCAACGGCGATTTTCTCTGCGCCAAGGGCCGCTTTGGCTTTGACTTTGTTGAGAGCCCGGACCGCCTCACGCAGCCTCTTGTCCGGAATGCCGATGGCAAGCTCGAGCCCGCCACATGGGAGCACGCCATCCGCGTCGCCGCCGGCAAACTAAAAGAGATTCGCGATACGCGCGGCGGCTCGGCCATCGGCGTCATCGGCTCCAACCGCACCACTAATGAAGAGAACTATCTGTTGCAGAAGTTTGCGCGCACGGTTCTACAGACCAACAACATTGATCACGAGCGCACGACCGATTACGCTTCCTTCGCCCGTGCACTCGCGGGCCACCCGGGCAAAACCGCCAGCCTTCGCGACATCGCCCAAGCCTGCGCGGTCCTGCTCGTCGGCGGCAATCCCACCGACGAGCATCCGCTGCTCGCCTGGCTGCTTCGCACCAACGTGCGTCTCAATCGCTCCCGCCTTTACGTTGCGAATTCGAAGCCCATCAAGCTCGCTCGCCAGGCCAAAGCCACGCGTGATCTCAAGTCCGGCGACTATATCAAGCTCGCCGCCTCTCTCGAAACCGGCAAAACTGATTTCAGCAAGGCGATCCGGACCGAGGAATCGCTGATTATGATCTTCGGCGAAGAATTTCGCGGCGAGGCTGTCGAAAATCTCATCGCCTGGGGCATTAAGCGTGGAAACGTGAAGTTTGCCTATCTTGGTGATCACTCAAACTCCCGCGGAGCGGCCGATATGGGTCTTTTCCCAGACTTGCTGCCCGGTTATGTTCCGGTCACCTCACTCGGCGCGTTCGCCGAATACCCTAACCTTCCTGCCGTGCCCGGCAACTCAATCCCGCAAATGCTCGGCGCTGCAGCCGGGGGCGATCTTGGAGCGCTTCTTGTCGTCGGCGCCAATCCTGCATCGCACGCAAAGCTCGATCCCACGGTTTTCCAGCACACGTTCCTCATCGTGCAGGATCTTTTCCTCACGGAGACCGCGGCGCTCGCCGATGTTGTTTTTCCCGCCGCCAGCCTCTACGAAAAATCAGGCACTGTCACCAATACCTTCGGCGACATCCAGATCGTTCGCAAAGCGGCCGACCGCGCGGGCGTCAAGCCCGACTTTGAGATCCTGGTTCGCCTCGCTGGAGGAATGGGCGTCGACGTCAGCACGCTCGTTCCGTTCGGCAAACGCGGCACCACCGGCGATCTTGGCCAGTCACGCGGCGCGCAGTCCGGCGAAGCCGACCGGCAC
>CAZVYV010000597.1:0-2181 GCA_964630985.1 uncultured Occallatibacter sp. | reverse complement strand
TCATGCGGCTCCTTGAGGCTGTACTGTGGGCGGTGCCAGTTTAATCCCGGCTTGCGCTGCCATCTGCTGCTGCCCATCCGGGGGCAAGTCCTTGTATGCAATGCTTTCCGCAACTTTCTGCTGTTTGGCGGCTTCGTTCGCATCAACCAAAGCCTTTTGCGCCAAGGCAAATATCCTGACATTCATCAAGCCTGCCTGATTGCCTTGCGCTTCCTGTTCCCGCTTTTCATCCGAGAACCACCAGTCGTTCAAAGTCTGCCAGATAGCAGCCGCCATCGGGGAATCCATTTGCGGGTCAACTGGAATGCTGGAAGTCGGTTGGGGCGGGGGAGGAGGCGGCTGGGTTGGTTGTCCCATCGCCTGCATCTTCTGCACAGCAAGTCCTTGAATCTTGGCCATCGCTACAGCTTGCGGGTCGGGCGGTATTGGTGTCTCCTGTAGAAGTTTATCCAGACAAATGAGGGCATATTCTTTAGCTGCCGCGAAGGGAATTTCCAACTCCTCCAGGCCCAAAAGTCTCTTGCCTAAATCCTGATTCTCTGGCAACTGTAAAATCGGTGCCATTTCAGGAATCGTCATCAATTTCTGGAAAGTCTCTCTCTTTGAACCTGTTGTCTCAGGGAAGCTCGAATCCTGGTCTGGATAGCAGTGGAAATTACCTTTCTTCAGGTCGGCCATCGCTACCGGGGAAACTACAGTCTTACCGCGTTTTCCGGGCATGGAAACATTGACTGTCTTGTCGTCGGGAGAATTCACCGCTGCCATGACTACAGCCTGCTTGTATGCGGCGGCCATAATCTCTTGCAACGAACCCCACGGCAGGCCCATGCGAGCCATAGCTTGGTCGCGCTGGATTCCAATGCCTTTGGCGGTGTCGTTCTGTTTAGTGTCTCCGCCGAATAGGGCCGCATAACATCCTGTGATGAATTCAGCCAAGGCCCCTTGAAGATTGTTGTAGGCAGCAATCATTTCAGGCGGAGCGGTGGCTGCTGGAGGAGTAAACAAAGCCTGCCGAATGTCGGTCATGCCTTGTGGTAAAACTATCGGCACCGTGTTTCCCGGCTCCGAAATTCTTTCCTGTTGAGCCTCCGAATCAAATGTATCCATCGCCTGATAGGTTTCAGGAACGCAATAGTCGTAAATCTCTTTTTCGAGGTTCTTGTAATCGTTGAACGCATCTTGCACGGCAACCATGCCGCGAAGCCAAGACGAACGTCTTTGTCCGTCTCCGGGGCGGCAATGCCCTATCTTCAGGCAATCGTCCATCGACTGGTCTTTTGAACCGCAATATTCGCCGCCGATGAATAAGGCGTAACAACCGTGCTGAAATAGGCTCTTCAGTTCATCCTTGAAGGCATCTGCGGCTTTCTCGAAGGCTTGTGGTCTAAACCAGACTCTCTGCCGTGTTACTAAGTGCGTCCATGAGTCCCCAGCTTGTGCGGTGCCTGAGTTTAAGCCTTGAAGAACGCCTAGCCGAGCCAGTCTTTCATAGGGCGATTCACCGAGGGCTACCGAGCTTGCCTTAATATCATCGGCATAGTCCGGGTTGTCACCCTTCGCCATGTTGATGTTGATTTCGTCGGAGATGACCTGATAAAGCATTTCCGCCTGCGTTCGGGCGGTTATCGGGCATTTGTGTTCCAAGACTCCAAAAGCTGAGAAAATCTCCGCCGTGTTCGGGTTTCCGTTGTCGTCCGTACCGTACTTCTCTGCATCTTCGACATGCTCACAGAGCAGAACAACTCTGCCATCAGTTCCCATATATCGGGCAATCTTAGCTTGCAGGTTCTTGCGGTCGTTTTGGCGGTCAATCTCGTGGCGGTACTTCTCAGCAGTCTGAGCGCAGGAAATATCCACAGCTTTGCTGGGGTCATCCGGCTCGAAGTCAACGCCCGGTGGATTCTGCGATAGCAGCGCAGTCACAATATCCAGATATGGCCCAAAGATGTTGTAATCGTCCATGTAGTTGGGCATATCTACAGACTGATTACTTCCGCCGAACGTCATACCATGCGTGCCTTGAGCATAGCTATTCTTGCTGGCATTCCAGAAAATGTGCTGATAGCCCTCGGCATAGAACCTCTGTTGTCGAGCATCCATGACTTCCAGACGGCGCGGCCACTTCTCTTGCCCGCCAAACTCTGTCAACATAGCCTTAATTGCGCCCTGAAGGTCTGTACG
>CAZVYV010000596.1:0-2188 GCA_964630985.1 uncultured Occallatibacter sp. | reverse complement strand
CACTCAGGCCGCAAGCGCGTCGTTCTTGAGCTCGGCGGGAATGCGGCGCTCGTTGTGCACAGCGATTGGAAAAACCTGGACGAGGCGGCCTCGCGCACAGCACATGGTGCGTTCAGTTTTGCGGGCCAGTCGTGCGTCAGCGTGCAGCGCGTGTTTGTTGAGCGCAGTATCTTTCAAACCTTCCTTTGGAAGGTAGTGGAAGTTGCGGAAAAGATGGTCATTGGCGACCCATCCAACGACGCGACTGAATTGGGGCCGATGATCAGTCTCAGCGAAGCCGAGCGCGTGGAAGCCTGGGTCAAGGAAGCTGTGGCAGGCGGCGCCAAGCTTGTGGTTGGCGGCGAGCGCAAGGCATCCACCATCACGCCTGTCATTCTGACCGCAACCAAGCCCGGCATGAAGGTTCGCGATGAGGAGATCTTTGGCCCGGTCCTGCTCATCGAGCCCTATGACGACTTCGAGGACGCGCTGGCGCAGGTGAATCACTCGAAGTACGGATTGCAGGCAGGCCTGCTCACGCGCGACTCCGGGCGCATCCTCAGCGCGTATCGCGAGCTCGAGGTAGGTGCGCTAATCGTGGGAGACACGCCAAACTGGCGCCTCGATCCGATGCCTTATGGGGGGGTTAAGGAGTCAGGTCTGGGTCGCGAGGGAATCCGCTGGGCCATTGAAGAGATGACTGAGCCGCGCATGCTGGTGATGGCGTCCCTGGGCTAAAGCGTAATCACGCTGTTTGACCAGGCGCATCCATCATTGCAATGCTGCGGCTTCGATTGACTATCCCTTTTTGGCCTTCGCTCGCACTGCGGCCCAGCGCTTGCGCTGCGCATCGGCGATCCGCTTGCGGGCGTCCGCACTTAGAAAACGCTTCTTCCGGGGTTTGGCTTTGGAACCGGCCTTCCCTGATTTGCGTCCGGACGCAGCGGCTGCGGTCCCGAGGTTGGCCAGCAATGCACGAGCTTGCTTGAGCTTTGAAATTTCGGAGTCTATTTGGGCAAGAATATTTTCAATCGCCATATTGACAGAATAACTCAGTGAATTCGCCTCCGCACAGCGTCAGGCAAGAGATTTTTCCATGAGTTAGAAGAATAATTGGGCCGATCAATACCCGTTGAGCCGAGTTATGACTGTCGAGACGCCCAAGGACAGCGCGGCGAGATGAGCTATGTGCCCATCCCGCCGAGTTACTGATTCGCACCGCGATGTCAATACAGAAACAACAGACTTAGGCGCCCAGATACAGGACATGCACATAGGTGCCGAGGCGCACGTTGTACGCAAGATACCATCCGATATGGTCCGGATCCGCGTAGATGACGATCTCATCCGAGTCCCAGAGCCAGTCCGAGCAGAATGTCAGATCGGCATCAGCGACTGACCAGTACCAGCCGTTGAACCAGAATCTGCTCGGTCCGCCGCCGGCAATGTGCCACACATGGCTGGGACCAAAGCCGCCTGTGAAATGGCCATGTTGCCAAGGCTGATCGAGATGGTAATTCGGATCGCTGGGTCCGGTGTCGTGGCCAACCCACTTCTTCCCGTCGACGTGCGGAGCGTTCGGGTGGCTCGGTTGCTCGGCCGGATGGCTCGGCTGTTCGGGCGGGTTAGGTTGGGTAGTGGGGGGTTTCGGCGCGCCATGATACGCCGACGGCCCGTGCGCCGGCGGAGCTTGATGGCCGGCTGTTTTGTCCTTTGCAAATGCTGGCACCGAGAAAACAAGCAATGCTGTGAGCGCGATCTGAATGGATTTCATCGACTCCTCCTGATGACCACGGGGATATGCGAGGTACCCACCAAAAGCTTGATTGGATGGTTAACGGCAACTTCCAGGTTGCCCACCGGCATTTTTGCACACGCCGGCATTGCCCGGCACGTAAATTCTTGTGCCGGGACCTTGCCACGTGTCGCTCTGAAAACGGGAGAAGAAATTCGAGTGCAGGCCGCAAATGTCCTAGGCGTTGACCGCGACCGGCGCACGTCGCCATGCGTAAAGCGGGAACTGGTTGGCTAACTCCGCCACCTCGCCGCGGATGCGCTCTAACGTCGCATCGTCGTTGCGCTGGTCGAGCGCCTTTGCAATCCACGCGGCAATCGTGCGCATCTCCTGCTCCTTCATGCCGCGAGTCGTGAGCGCGGGCGTGCCCACGCGTATGCCGGAGGGCTTGAGCGGCGGATTCGTATCCCAGGG
>CAZVYV010000595.1:0-2188 GCA_964630985.1 uncultured Occallatibacter sp. | reverse complement strand
CTTTCTTGAAGGGCAGCATGCGGCCGTCGGGCGAGCGCATGCCCTCAACAAATGTGGTGATGTGCAGGCCGGAGGCAATGACGCGTTGCGCCTCCTGGACGGCGAGCTGCGCTACCGCTACGTCGCCGGTGCGCTCGACGGGAATGAAGTGTGCGAGCTTGAATGCGTAGCCGAGGATGGGGATCTTCATGAGCGAGCTCTTGAGGAAGACCACGGTGCGGCCCGGAAGATTCGACATCAGCGCCGGCGCATCGAGATAAGAGATGTGGTTGGCCATGAAGATGCAGGAGTGGCCAGCGGGAATATTTTCCTGGCCCTGGATTTGAATTCGAATGCCCGCAATTCGGATGGCCACGCGGGCGATCCAGGCGCCGACGGCGTAGAGCGGGCCGACGTTGCCGGTGAGGAGTGTAAATGGGAAGAAAACGACCGCTGAGGGAACAGCCAGGACGACGATGGTGACGAAGACGAGAGCCGAGACGATCATGGGCGGTCAGGATGAGTGTCTAAAGGTGAGTATCGCACTAACAGTGGACAGTGAGCAGTGGTCAGAGACATGGAAATCGTCAGGACGCGGGCATTAAGTGCGCATCCACTCGGGAAGCCCGGAAGCGACGGCGGCGCGAACGGCGCGCATGAGGTCGCCGCGCGAGGCGAAATCAGCCGGATTGATTGGTTCGTGAAAAATGACGTGGGCTTGGCCGGGATGAATTCGATTGCTGCCCTTGGGCAGGAGTGCCTCCGTTCCGTAAATTGAGACGGGAATGCACGGCGCGCCTGCGGCGATGGCAAGGAAGAATGGGCCTTTCTTGAAGGGCAGCATGCGGCCGTCGGGCGAACGAGTGCCCTCAACAAATGTGGTGATATGAACGCCCTTGGCGAGGACGCGCTGGGCCTCTGCCACGCTGCGCTGCGCGTCTGCGGCATTGCCGGTGCGATCGACGGCGATGAATTCTCCCTGGCGGAAGCCGGTGCCGAGGATGGGCAGGTTCATGAGAGACCGCTTCATGAAGGCGGAGGTGCGGCCTGGAATGAGCGAGATGAGCGCGGGCGGATCGAGATTCGAGACATGGTTCGACATGAAAATGCATGCGCGATTGCGTGGGATGCGGTCGCGGCCCGCGACTTGAAAGCGCACGCCGGCGAAGCGGCAGCTTGAATACAACATGAAGCGCGTGGCCTTGTAGAGCGGCATGACGTTGCCGGTGAGCCAGCACCATGGAATGAACAGCAGAGCTGACGGGATGCCGAGGACGACGATGTTGGCGACGAAGATGAACGACCAGATCATGCGTGCCTCGTGCCGTCAGGCCATTGAAAAGCGCTCACGAAGGCGCGCGGGGAGTTTTTCATAGATGCCGTCGAAGCCGCCGTTGGAGAGGATGGCAACGACATCGCCGGGAGCAAGCTGCGGCGTGAGGTTGGCGACGATGGCGTCAGCGTCGGCGAGAAGCTCGGCATGCGTGCCTGCGTCATTCAGGGCGCGAACAACTTCTTCGGGATGCAGTCGCTCGGCTTCCGGAATGCGTTCCTGCTGAAAAACGGCGGCGAGAATCACGCGGTCGGCGAGGGCGAGGCTGGCGATGAGATCGGGCGCGAGAACCTTGCGGCGCAGCGTGTTGGAGCGCGGCTCTAAGACGGCCCAAAGGCGACGGGAAGGATAGATGGAACGGAGGGCGCGCATGGTTTCGCGGATGGCGGTCGGGTGGTGCGCGAAGTCCTCGATGAGGGTGATGCCGTTGATTTCGGCGCGGACTTCGAGGCGGCGCTTGACGCTTTTGAAGGTGGCCAGGGCTTCGGTTATTGCGGCAGTGGGAATGCCGGCGGTGGCCGCGAGGGCTGCGGCGGCAGTCGCGTTGAGGGCGTTGTGCTCGCCGGCGAGTTGCATGCGGAAATCCGCCCAGGCGACGCCGGAGCGGAGAACCCTCCAGCACATGCGGCCGGATTCGTAGTGGAGATTGCGGATGCGCCAGTTTGCGGCCTCGGTGAATCCGTATCGCTCGACCGGGCAGAACGCGTGGCTCACACATTCGGTGACGTTGGGGCTGCCATCGAACGCGACGATAAGGCCGCGGCGCGGAACGAGATTGACGAGACGTTTGAATGCGGTTTTGACGGCTTCGAGATCGGCATAGATGTCGGCGTGGTCGAACTCGACGTGCGTGAGGATGAGCGCGGCGGGAAAGTA
>CAZVYV010000594.1:0-2197 GCA_964630985.1 uncultured Occallatibacter sp. | reverse complement strand
AGGATCGCCGGATGACCTTCATCGAACGCCCCGCTGCCAACGACCCGGCCGACCCCTTCCTCAAGATGGCGACCCGGATCGCGCACAACACTGAGGGCGCCCGCTTCGGCGGCGCCGTCGTGATCGTGCCGCCGGATGGCGGCGGCGAGCCGATCGAGATCCTGTTCCTCGACCAGGCGGCCGATGCCGCCCTGTTCTGGTCGACGGTGCGCACCAAGATCACCGCGGTGCTGGAGGCGCTGGCCGAGAAGGAGCGGCAGGGAGGGTGGGGTGGACGGCGGTAGGTTGACACCGAGTATGCACCTTTGTAGGATGGTGCATGGCCCAGTTTATCGACCGCACGGGGCATCTTTACGGCAAGCTGACGGTGTTGGGTTTCTCGCACCGTGATGCTCGGCGCGTGTCGCATTGGTTTTGCGAATGCAGTTGCGGCGAGCGAGTGACGATTCCTGGCAATAATTTATCCAGTGGAAATTCTAAAAGTTGCGGCTGCCTGCACGGGGTTCGGATTGATAATCCGATCACGCGAGAACAGGTTATCAGGCTTGTCCGATATGTGCCGGAAGTCGGGAAATTGTATTGGTTGGTTCGTGGGCAGTTCTATAAGCCGGGGGATGAAGCAGGACATTTTTATGAGTCCACCAAGTACGTCAAAGTCATATTCAAAAAGCAGCAATATTACGTACACGTTGTTGCATGGCTGATCATGACCGGGGATTGGCCTAGCTTCGAGATAGATCACAAGGATACAAATAAAGCGAATAATAAATGGGATAATTTACGTCCCGCTACTCACGCACAAAACATGTGGAATCGCGGTGCTACTGTCAACAACGGTTCTGGTTTTAAGGGTGTTCGTTGGTCAGATCATAGCGCGCGTTTCTTGGCCAGAATAACTGTCAACAAGGACGTTATCAGTCTCGGTACGTTTGACGATCCTGTGGAGGCCGCGCGGGCGTATGATCAGGCTGCGCTGCGTTACCACGGAGAATTTGCACGCACCAATTTCGAGGTAGCGTGATGCCTGGGTGGAGTAGAAACAAGCGCTTAAAGGTTGAGCGCGCATTCTACCTATTTCTCGATCAAGCGGTTATTAACAGTAAGGATCATCCCGAACCCATCGTTTTTGGGCAGCATCTCTACGATGGGCAGCGCATGCTCATCACGAAAATATTTGACGCGCTCGAGGCGGATGTGAGGTTCATATATGTTCTCAAGAGTCGCCAATTGGGAATCTCGACTCTCATTAGATTGTTGGTGATCTTCCTTATCGGCGTCCACCACGGCATGAAAGGAGCCATAGTCTTCGACACGGACAGCAATCGCGTTGAGGCTCATGCCGAAATGGTAACGATGATTAAGGATTTGCCCGAGGCTCTCGGGTTCCCAACCATCAAGAGTGACAACGTGCGAGTCGGCACGACGTTGAAGAACGACAGCAAGTTGCTGTTCATGTCGGCCGGCGTTAAGAAGTCCAAGTCGAGCGGAACGCTTGGACGATCCATCGGTATAACGATAGCGCACCTTAGCGAAATTTGTTCCTGGGATGCAGACGATTCCCTCGAAGCATTCATGAACTCGCTTTCTGAGGTTCACGAAAATCGGCTAGTAATTTTGGAAAGCACTGCTCGAGGTTTCAACACTTGGCACCGGATGTACACCGATGCCAAGAAGGACCCCGATCATAATTTGACGTTGTTCATTGGGTGGTGGGCGAAATCGAGCCAGAGCATCCCCGAGGATCATCCTGATTTTCAGAAGTATGGCATTTACCCGCTCAGTGACAAAGAGAAGAAAACTATTCAAACAGTCAAAGAATTGTATGGACACGAGATTACGCAAAGCCAATGGGCTTGGTATAGGCGGAAGCTCGATCCCGCACTCCAAAGCGTGGGCGATGACGATATCAGCTACGATGGCAATCCGCTGCGACTCCAGGAGCAGCCCTCCACGGAGGAGGAGAGTTGGCAGCAGACGGGCGCAATTTTCTTTTCTGCACCTAGACTGACCGAACAAACGAACAACAACGTCTCGCATAAATGGACTGGTTACGTCTTTAACGTGGCCGACGAGTTTGATTCGCTGATTGTTGCCAACGCCGGCAACCACAAGAGCGTCGAGCTCAAGGTGTGGGAGCCCCCCGAGCGCGGCGCCATCTACGTCATGGGCATCGACACCGCCTACGGCGAGAATGAGA
>CAZVYV010000593.1:0-2216 GCA_964630985.1 uncultured Occallatibacter sp. | reverse complement strand
TTGTTTATGATGCATCTCCCAGTCAAGTTATCTGCAACGATTGCCGTTGTTTTCATGATGTGTGTGTGCGCGGGAACGCTCGCGCAGGCGCCGGATTCGGGCGCGCAGCAGCCGAGCTCCCAGCCGCAGCAAGGCTCTTCCTCTTCGTCGCAACAGGCTCCGGAGGCGGGGCAGCCGGCACAGACTCCCGAATATGGGGTTTACACGGCCGTCGATCCCCTCGCCAGGGTTCGCTACGACAACCGTTACGACATGTCTTTGGGTTTCGCATACGACCACATGAAGGCAGGGCCAACTCTGCTTCAGGGATCGAACCTTGGCGGGTTGGATATGGAGGGCTCGTACTGGCTGACCAGGAACTGGGGAATCGAAGCGACGGGCCGGGGATACATCGGGACCAGCGGGACCGCTCCCAATTCCGAACTTGCGCCTGACGGCAGCCTGATCGTGATCCGGGGCCCGGTGGTGAAGCAATACTTTTTTGTGGGTGGAGCAGAGTGGCTGGGCCCGCACAATAAGCACGGTGCGCTGATTGCGCACGCCATGTTCGGCGGGGTGTACGGGGACTTCCAGAAGGACCTTCGAGGAGAGTCGCCCGAGGTTGTGGGCTTCTACTACAACCAGCTCGCGCCGGCAGGGATCATCGGCGGGCATATGGACCTGAACCGCAACGAACATTGGGTGTTTCGCATCACGCCTGACGCGGTGATGACCCACTATACGTTCAGCGACAAGCCACATTCTTCTCTGACCTTCGGTCAGTACGACGTGAACTTTGCCATTTCAGTCGGACTGGAATACAAGTTCACTTCGATCAAGCGCTCGACCAACAAAAAGACCAATTGGAAATCGGGCTGGTAGAGAGAAGCGGCGGAGTTAGCGGCGCTAGCGCGGTCAGCGGAGTTCGAGAAGCAACCGCAGATCCTTCGTCGTCGGGCGCGGCGGACTCCTCAGGATGACAGTTGGGGGGTGCGGTCTGCACCCCAGGCGCAAAAGCAAAGACGCGCCGAGGATGGGGCACCCGGCAGCAGAGATAGCAGGGCCAACCGTTCGGTTCGCGGCATCATCAAGAAGATAGCGGGACTGCAAAGTGCATTGGTATGTGTGGTATTCTCCTGCGTTCAGCGGCGGGAACGGGGAAGCGCCGTCTGAAAGTATGCCGTTTCGGATAGCGACACTCTTCAGCCGCGCCGGGACATACAAAGCCAGAGGTTGTTTCAGGACGGGTGCCTGATGGATATGAAAGACACACTCGGCGTATTGCTTGCCGGCGGAGCCGGAGAACGGTTGTTCCCGCTGACGCGCGACCGGGCCAAGCCGGCGGTGCCGTTTGGCGGACATTACCGCATCATCGACATCACGCTTTCAAACTGCATCAATTCGGGATTGCGGCGGGTGTACATCCTGACGCAGTACAAGGCGTTGAGCCTGAACCGGCATATCCGCGAAGGCTGGACGGGAATTGTGGCGCAGGAGCTGGGCGAGTTTTTTGAGCTGATGCCGCCCATGCAGCGCACCGGAGCCAACTGGTACATGGGCACGGCGGACGCGGTGTACCAGAATCTCTACTCGATCGGCAGCGAGCAGCCGGCCCATGTGATCATCCTGTCGGGCGACCACATCTACAAGATGGATTACAGCCGAATGCTAGCGCACCACAAGGAGACGGGTGCGGATGTGACGCTGGCAACTCTGCCCATTTCTCCCGATGAGGTTTCACGGTTTGGTGTGGTGGAGGTTGGCGCGACGGGTGAGGTGCTCGGATTCCAGGAAAAGCCTGCGTCGACGAGCTTTCGCTCGCCATTCAATCCCAATGCCGTGGATGCTTCGATGGGGATTTACATCTTCAACACCGATACGCTGCTGAAGGCGCTGATCGCGGACGCGGACGACACGGAATCGAAGCACGACTTCGGGCACAACATCCTGCCCAACATGCTGGGCAAGAAGAAGATGATGGCCTACAGCTTTGTGGACGAGAACAAGCAGCAGGCTCTCTACTGGCGGGACGTGGGGACACTGGACGCCTACTACGAAGCGAACATGGATTTGTGCTCGGTGTCGCCAACCTTCAACTTGTACGACAAGAGCTGGCCGATCCGCACGCGGCAACGTCAGTATCCGCCAGCGAAGTTTGTCTTCGGCGAACCTGGCCGTTCGGGCATGGCGGTGAACTCGATCATTACCGCGGGCGTAATCATTTCGGGCTCGTCGGT
>CAZVYV010000592.1:0-2216 GCA_964630985.1 uncultured Occallatibacter sp. | reverse complement strand
GATGCGCGGGCGAGGGCGTTTCTGGCGTGAGATTCGTCAGGGATCGGATAAGACCTATCTGGACCGGCGAATTCTTTCCCCGGCAAGCTATTGCGCCGCTTGGCTGTCAATAGACTCATGCTTTCTTCCTCCGCGCCGAAATCATGCTGCCCTTGCGTTCTGGCAGTTTCAGTCCTTTGCTTGCTTCGTCCCACTCTTTCACGCCGGACTCACCGAGGGCTTTTTTTCCGCTCGGTGAGTTGATCCAGCGTAATTGTGCAAGCGATTTAGCTGGCAAGTTCAGCTCCTACTTCAGCACTTCGTCGGTCAACTGCCGCAATTGGCTGACAGTGGTTCCCAGCGTGGTGTTCAGGTGAGCAAATGACAGATTCAACTGCTTGGTCAGATCGACCGCCGAAGATACGGTGATAACCGTGTCCTGAGCCACCGAGCTAACCGCCGTGCCAGCTACGTTGTAATCCACAAAGCCGTGAACCTCAAGAGTTCCTGATGTTCCAATCGCGGCTGTTACCAGCAGGATCTCAAACACAGCGCTGACCGTTAGTGTAGAAGCGCCAATCGCAGGAGACGGCACAGCGAACGGAATAATCGAAGTGACCCCGACGGTGGATGAGACAATCAATTCAGTCGTGATCGTTCCGCCCGTTCCGTTGGTCGTCACATAATACATCCCCTTGAATCTAACCGTCTTTCCAAGCGTGTTCAGGAATCCCGGCAGAAAGTTGATCGATCCGAGCGTGCCGGTGGCGGCGGCGGCGATGGTGCCGAGTGGCGGGAAGGGGGGATAGCTGACCACCGGAGCGGGAATGGTTGAAATAGTTCCAGTTGCGTAGGCAGTGTTTGCCGCTGGAACCTTGGCTGTGCCGGTGATGATCGCGTTGATCGTTACCGGGGTGCCAATAGCGAAACTCGGAAGCCCGTAAGACCCGAGCACTGAAGCCGATGCAGCCGTGCCGGTAATGGCCGCGTTGCCAACCGGATAGAGGATTTCCGTAAGTGATGCACCGGTGGCGGCAGTCATGTAGACGCGATAGCCAACCGCGCCTGTCAAAGCCGCTGGACTGGTCAGCGAGATCGTGTTTGTCGAGCCAGCCGAGACCGCAATGGTGGCAAGGGCGTTGGTGTCGATCGAGAGCGATGTCTCGCCGCCGAACGCATCCACGTAGGTTACGCCAAGCCGGTAGGTTCCGCTGGCGGGGATAGTTCCTCCTGTTGCCGCCGTGGTGAGCAAGCCATAGGTAGCCGCCGAGGTCGATACCGCAGTCGGCGCCGCAAGCTGCGAGACAGAACCGGGTGTGTTACCAGCCGACGCAAACAGTCCGTTGCGCGCGTCGTCGATGCTGACATTGGGAGGCACGACAGCGGAGGAGAGAATCGCGCTGGTGCCGCCAGCTTGGGTCCATGCCGCATCAATGATGACCAGGCCGCCTCCCTGCAATGCTGCGTAGTTGATTGCTTCCTGCAAGCCAACGGTGGCGCTTGAAACCTTGTCGCCGACTCCGTGCGCGTGGGTGAATGTGGCCGCAGTGAAATTGGCCGACTGGTAAATCTGCGGAGTGCCTACGCTGACCGCTGAAACGGTTACGGTGTCGGCATTGGTTCCGGTGCCAACAATGACGTTGGTTCCGACTGCGAGCGGAGAGACGACGGTGCCGTCTTGCAGGGTGACCGTGCCGCAAGCGACAGACAGCGTTTGTGTAGAGGTGATGGCGCCCACTGCCCCTGGCTGATCGACCTCAAGGCCGGGAACGTCGGGAACTACGCCGTATGCAAACGATACAGCGCGATACTGTCCAGCGAAGAACGTTGGATTCTTGAGGCTCATTGCTATTCTCCAAGGCCGGTTGGCCGGTTAGTAAAGACTCTGATTCTCTTCCGGCTCTTCGCCGTCTTCGTCGCCCTTCTTGCCTTCTTCTTCCTCTTCATCGAAGAACTTGCCAAGATGGCCTTTAAACTCTTCGATGTTCTCGTGGTTATGCGTGCCCTGTTCCGGCTCATGCTTGCCGTCCTCGTGGATGCCATGAGATTTGTACGAATAGCCATCATGGGAGACAATCATGTGCTTGGATTCCGGCTCGGCCTCATGCAACTTCTCGGCCGCGTCGTGGTGTGGATCTCCGGTTTCCTCGGTATCGCCCTCTTTGCCTTCGACGCCGGGATCGACAACGGGTTCAGATCTGCGGGGGTTACTCAGACGGGACAACGCTTCAGCCATT
>CAZVYV010000591.1:0-2219 GCA_964630985.1 uncultured Occallatibacter sp. | reverse complement strand
TTCTTGTCGCATCCGCCGATGCCGACCAGGCCGTCGAAAAGATTGCCGCGCGCGACAAGTTCAATGGAGTCGGCGATCACCTCGCGGCTCACCAGCGACGCCTTCATGCCCTGCGTGCCCATGGTGATGCCATCGGAGATGGTGACGGTGTTGAACTCCATCGGCGTCCCGCCCGCCTCGCGAATTCCCTCCTTCAGTGCCTCGGCAATTTCGCGCAGGTGCACGTTGCAGGTGCCTATTTCGGTCCAGGTATTCGCAACGCCGATGATCGGCTTGTGCAGGTCGTCTTTCTTGAATCCAGACCCACGCAGATACGATCGTGCCGCCGCTCGGCTCGGCCCCTCGGTCAACGGAATGCTTTGTCGCTTGCCTTCGATGGTCACGCGGTAAGTTCCTTTTGATTGCCGCCGTCAGCAACCGGCAGGCTATCCATGATTTCTTTCATCGCATTACTAAAGCGAGTCCAATTTCCAAAAGCAGGATGAGGTACACAAAAAGGCTCGTGCGATATGCCGGCCATGCGCATAGCTTTCTGAACCATCGGCAAGATTGCCCGCATGACCACCACCACAGCCTTCGGTTTGTACTCAATCAGACGTTTCGCCAACTCCGGAATAGCTTCCTGCCGCTGTCTGGAACGCTCATTCCTTTCCAGCTTGTTGATTGGCGTGAGCACCAGGTCGTCAAGATAGAAGCCCTTCTTTTTGAAATCCTTAAGAAATGTTTCCCGGCTTCCAAATGCTCGCTTCATTGCATGGAACAGGCTGCTGTCGCTGCTGTAGAAAAACCTACCGCTATCCGGCGCCGACTCACCCACAAACAAAGTCGTGATGAGACCGGGGCGAAAGCTCCTCCGCAACTCTTCAAGGTGGTTCATGTCAATCAGGCTGCCTCGTTGATTTTTGCTTTGAGCCATTTAGCTTCGTCGTGCTTCGTCTCAAACGTGTCCAGCGCCGCGGCATGCCGCAGCGTCAAGCCGATATCGTCAAGCCCTTCGAGCAGGCAGAACTTGCGGAAGGGATCGATCTCGAACTTTGCACTGAATCCCCGGCCATCGGTCACCGTCTGCGCTTCAAGCGAAACCGTGAGCTGATAGTCGGGAATATCCTTTGCGTTGCGGAGCAGCGTTTCGACTTCTTCCTCGCTCAGCCGCGCCAACACGATCCCGTTTTTGCCTGCATTCGAGAAAAAGATGTCGGCGAAGGTCGGCGCGATCACTACACGGAATCCGTAGTCGCTGAGCGCCCACGCTGCGTGCTCGCGGCTCGATCCGCATGCAAAATTCCTACCTGCGACAAGAATCTTCGCGCCCTTGTATCGCGCGTCGTTCAGAACGAAATCGGCAATCGGTTCGCCGCTCGGCGTCTGCCGCCAGTCAAAGAACAGAAAATCTCCGTAGCCCGTGCGCTCAATGCGCTTCAAGAACTGCTTAGGAATGATTTGGTCGGTATCAACGTTGGCGCGGTCAAGCGGTGCGGCCAGTGCGGTCAATGTGCGAAACGGTTCCATTAGGCCTTTACCTCCTCGTTGACGCGCCCCTCTTTTACGCTCCACGTCCGGATGTCCACAAAATGCCCGGCGATTGCGGCCGCAGCGGCCATCTCCGGCGAAACCAGGTGTGTGCGCCCGCCGCGTCCCTGCCGTCCTTCGAAGTTGCGATTGCTCGTCGATGCGCAGCGCTCACCCGGCGAAAGAATGTCGGGGTTCATGCCCAGGCACATGGAGCAGCCTGGCTCCCGCCAATCGAATCCGGCATCGCGGAAGATGCGGTCCAGGCCTTCTTTCTCTGCCTGCGCCTTCACCAGCTGCGAGCCGGGAACTACCATCGCGCTCACGTGCGTTGAAACTTTGTGACCCGCGGCTATCTTTGCCGCCGCGCGCAGGTCTTCGATGCGGCCGTTGGTGCAGGAGCCGATGAACACGCGGTCGATCGCGATCTCCTCAAACGGCGTTCCCGCCTTCAGATCCATATACTCGAGCGCCCGCTCAAACGATTTGCGGTCGGTCTCGCTTTCCGCATTCGCCGGGTCGGGCACTTTGGAAACAACCGGGGCGACCATGCCGGGGCTGGTCCCCCAGCTTATATACGGCACCAGCGTCGCCGCGTTGATCACCAGCTCGCGATCAAACTTCGCGCCCGGATCGGAGGGCAGCTTGCGCCATTCGGCCACTGCTTTTTCCCAATCGGCGCCTTTCGGCGAGGACGGGCGGCCCTTCAG
>CAZVYV010000590.1:0-2224 GCA_964630985.1 uncultured Occallatibacter sp. | reverse complement strand
CGCCTCGCCATATGGGCGCTGCTGCTCGTCGCCCTGGTAGGGTCGGCGCAGGCACTCGTGGGGCCGCGGCGGGTGTTGCTGAGTGGCGGCGTCTCTGTTCCGAGCTGGGTGACGTCAGGAGCACTATTTTCATGCAACTATACACTCAACGAGTGCTGGCAACCAATCGTCGGGCTGACTGCAGCAACTTCAACAATATCGACAACCCGCAATACCACGTCGAAGTGCAATGACGCCAATGCTGGCGTGACAAGCGCAGCCACCAATACGCCATGCGTCACGAGCTATGGCGTCTGCATCTATCAGGCCACGACGAACCTTGCGCTGCACAGCAATGCCTTCACCAATGCATCGTGGACGACCGGCGGTGGGGCGACCACGGACAATGTGGTCACCGCCCCTGACGGCACCGCGACGGCCTCCAAATTTGTTGAAAATTCGTCGACCGGAAACCACCAGATATATCAGACCATCTCGTTTGCTGCCACCACGAATACAGTTTCTCTTTACGTCAAGAATGGAACAACCAATGGGCGTCGGTATGTCGCCCTCTTGAACGTCAGCATAGGCAGCATACGGCAGGCCGTGGTCTTTGATATGGTCGCCGGAGTTGTGACTACCACAACGACACTTGGAACGCCGACGTCTCCAACGTGGTCCGTCACGCCTCAGTCTGTCGGCAACGGATGGTGGCGGATTTGGGTGCAGATGACGCCCGGTTCCGGGAACGGCGACATTCAGATCGGGGCCTCTAACTCGGCGAGTCCGTCGTTCGATGCATTTGCGACGCCGACTTACACGGGTGATGGAGTAAGCAATTTTTATATGTGGGGGCCGCAGGTCAACGCGATCGGTGTGCCGGGTCCATATGCGGTGACAGGGGCGTCCACAGCCTCCACATCAGCTGATGCTGTGACGATTTCATCGTCGAAGGTTGCCGCGCTATTGGGTGCAAGCGTATCGACGGTCAAAGTCTCGACGCTTTTGATGCAGTCCAACATTCAATCGACCATCGTTGACGCCAACGGATCGGATTTAATCGGTAAAAATAGCTCGAATGCCGCATACACCACAAATGGATCAGGTACGCTCACGACGGCAAATAGTGCGATTTGGGAAGGCGCCAACATCGTTGCGATGGCGCAAAGTGCTTCGGGTGAGGCGATAGTGCTTGATGGCAGTACGGTAGCGACAAATTCAACGGCGAATACACCATCAGCGACGTTCGGACTTGGGTCGAGCACAGGAACGTCAAAGTTCGTCAACGGCTGTATCGAGCAATTGGAGATTTTCTGATGGGTACTGCGCTCTCATCTGCGATCATCGTAGCATTGACCGCAACGGCATCTCCACAAGGACAGGCACCGTGGGCGGCATCAGCGGCCGGGTACGTGTCGATGCAGATGAGCGACACGTTTCAGGGCAACACAATTGATTTGTTGCGCACCGGAGCAGCAGGCTTCAATTGGTATTTACCTGGTGGGTATCCAAACGCTGTGCAAAACGTTTGGGCGAGCTACACCAACATCACGTCGGCTGACGTGTCAGTCTCGAATGGGATTTTTACGATCAAGGACGGCCGATCCGGGTTTGGGGCGGATGTGTCGACATGCTGGCCAAATGGCGGGTCGTATGTGGGAACGCAATTCACGAACGGCTTCTACGCCGAGGCCACGATTGCCTTCAACCCGGCGCTTGCGTCGTCTGGGTATGGGCAATGGCCCGCGTTTTGGCTGCTATCATCGAACTTTTTGATTTCCGGAGCAAATACCGGAGTCGAAATGGATGTGATGGAATGCCTGGTAGCGTCGGGGTCTTGCACCACCAATACCGTCACGGGAACGCTACACGATTGGTCGTGGGCATCGCCACAATCGCCCACGTCTAATGTTGTTTTGTATGGAACAGCACAGCCGGCTAGCGGAATTTATCACCGCTATGGTGTCCAGTGGATTCCACAGGCTAAAAACGGCGGCGTGAATGGGTCGTGGAAGTTGTCCAAGGATGGCGTGGCCTATGGAACTGTGACGTATTCGTCGACTGCGGGTTCCGCGCCGCCCGCAGGGCCATCTAATCCAAGTGGAGTTTTTTCCGACGCAGACAGCCTTAGCTTTTGCATGTTTCTCGGCGCCGGCCCAGCGCCAGCTAACACGTTTCCGATGAGCATCATCAACGTGCAGGTCTGGCATTGACCACGCACCCGGTCCCGGCCGGATCGTGCTAC
>CAZVYV010000589.1:0-2225 GCA_964630985.1 uncultured Occallatibacter sp. | reverse complement strand
CGGCCATGTTCTTCACCGACGACGTGCAGGCCGATTACGAGCGCATGAAAGCGCGTGGCGCCGAGTTCACCGCGCCGCCCACCGACGTGACCGCCTCAAAGATCGCCACTGTAAATGACACCTGCGGCAATCTTCTTCAGATCACGCAGTTGATGAAGTGGTAGCGCGTCTCTCATCCACCACGACCAATGGGTGCCGGTGCCCCCGGTCCCTCGCATTTGGGGACCGGGGATCTTGCACCACCACGAAAACGGGCGCCCCACCCTTGCGGTGTCATTGTTTTTGTGGCTAGGGTGGGATCGCACAGCTGTTCGGATTCGCCCAAACCCTCCCGGAGGGAGGGAACAAGTTAGCCCAGGGCGTGAGCCCTGGGAAACGATTCTTCAGGAATCGTTCAGCCCCATCGGGGCGAAAGAACATCGTCCGTCGAACCCCGCTGTCAACCCCCGGCAGCCCTTCGAACGCCCTTATTTTATTGATTTGACAAGAGATATATTTCTGAGCAAGTTTGCCGATCATTAATTGCCTCTGGCGCACAATGGTTCCAGAAGTTCGAAAAAACCAGGTCTCCGGCCCTCTGTCATGGGCTTGTAACTCCTTTTGATGGAAGACTTTATGGCATTAAGTCCTTTGGAATCAACGGGTTAGGGGAAGTGGTGAAAGGCACAAGCGCCTGAAAACAAACCTCTTAACCTCAAAAAGAGGTGGGGGAGGGGGTAGGTACTCAAAGTTAAATAGCTCGCCGGTCGTGGGACAGGACGGTTCGCGCTTGCTCTCTTGTTTTAAGGTGTCCACCGGCCTCGTCCGTTCGAGCTGGAGGCTAGTGGCTAGGAGCTGGAAGCTGTCTTTTCGAAGTGCGCCTCAATCTCCTCCAGCGTTTTCCCCTTTGTCTCCGGCAGGAAGAACGAAGCCACGAGGAAGTAAACGACCGTGAATCCGGCGAAGAGGAAGAACATCGACGAGTAGCCATGTTTGCTCACGAAAGGCAGGAAGATTGCGGCCAGCGTGGTTGAAACGACTTGATTGATCACCAGCGCAATGCTCATGCCGTTCGACCGTATGCGCGTAGGCATCAGCTCACTCAGTGCCAGCCACACCACCACGCCGGGACCAAGCGCATAGAACGCCATGAACACGTAGAGCCCGAGTGCCACGAGCCATCCGTTTCGAGCTTCGGGCACGCGGCCAACGAGTGCTTTTTGAATCACGAGCGGCGCGGTCCGCGCAGCCTCAAGATTGGCGAACGGGTTGCGGAAGAACGCTTCAATCTTGTTTGCGGGCACGCAGCTCGCGCGAGTGATTTCGATCGGTGCTGCCGAAGCATCGTCTGAACGAACGAAGTTTGTTGCAGCGGTAAATTCTCCGTAGGAGTAAATGATGGCCAGCGAAGCGCGACTGCTATCGATTCCCCGTCCGGCATCGTCTCGCGCACCGAGCATTCTGCTCGCCGTTGCCGGATCGAACCGCAGAGCCAATTCCTGTCCGGGTGAGACCAGCGCCTGCGCCGCTTCGCGGCAATCCACGCTCAGCTTCTCCGTCGATCTGAACAGCAACGCCACGCCGACCAGCGCAACGATCACGCCGCTCGTGCCCATCACCAGCAAGAATTTGCGGCCCTTGCGGTCGACCAACGCAATGCCGATCATCGTCGCGAGAAAATTCACCACCGTAAAGATCACGTAGCCCCAATGCGCTCGCAGATCGCTCAAACCGCTTTGCAGCAAGATGCCGGTGTTGTACCCGATGATCGAGTTCACGCCCGTCGCCGTATTGCAGAACAGAATCACGCAGGCCAGCAGAAACGGAATCACATACTTGCGCCGGAGCAGTGAATCGCGAATCTGCGGCCCTGCCTTTGGCGCATGTGCCGTCGCCTCCATCTCCTCAAGTTCCAGGGCTGCCTGCTCTGGACTGCGCGACTTGAGCAGCGCGGCCCGCGCTTCGTCCTTTCGTCCCCGCCGGAAAAGCCACCGCGGCGACTCCGTAACGAACAAGCTGCCCAGCACGAACACAATGCCAGGCGGCATCGAAACCCAGAAGATGCTTCGCCATGCGTGATCCTTGAAGCGAAAAAGAGCCGCGGCATCGCCGAGCTTCGCCACCGCATCCACGCGATAGCTGAAGTACATGCCCATCAGCGCCGCGGCCACGATGCCGAGGGTCAGCATCCACTGAAAGATCGCGGTGCCTTTGCCTCGGTTTTGCGCGGCCAGGCACTCGGCCAG